>JABJJH010000265.1 GCA_018660965.1 Rhodospirillaceae bacterium
ACCGTGATGAAGTCGCTTTCGTAGACGTCCATGTAGGATTTACCGGCCATTTCCTTGATGTCGGCGCCCGCCGCGAAGGCCTTGTCGGACCCGGTGATGACGATGACGCAAATGTCGTCATCGGCTTCGAACGCGTCCAGCGCTTGCGCCAACTCCACGATCAACCCGGCGCACAACGCGTTCATCGCGTCGGGACGATTAAGCGTGACGACGCCGATCTTGTCCTTTTTTTCGGCGATGATGAATTCGGTCATGCTCGGCTCCCCAAATGGAATTTGTTGCTTCGTGGAATTTGTTACTTCGGCGTCAGTTTAAACCGAACGACGAGACCGCCGTTGGATTCGCTAAGCGACAGAGTAAGCCGTTCGCCTTCGCGTTCGAAAGCAAGCGTTCCCGTGCGGACCCATCCCAATTGCGGCAATGTGGATTGATAAAAATTCGTGACCGATTCGCGGGTGACCTGGTCGGTGACCGGGCCGGTGGCGACAGTTTCGACGATGCGTCCGGCGGGTGTGTCGAAATTGACGCCGGATTCAGTATCCGCCGCCAACCCGGCGAAGAGCGGCACGTCGGTGACTCCGGGCAGGAATGAATCGGCGTTTGCCGCGACCAATGGCGACATATGCGCCGCCAGCGCCAGCGTCACGGTGAACGCGATGAGTCTGGTTAAGGGTCTCATGGTCCGGTTGCTATACCATTATCGTTGATGCGTTGCACAAAAGAATGTCGAGCGGCCCGATTGCGTGATTCGCTGGACGCGCCCGGCGCAGCTGTCCTTTGGGCAGGGCTCACCTTCACGGCCATAAACGTTCCAGCGGTGCTGGAAGTACCCCAATTCCCCGGATGTCTGCACATAGTTCCGCAAGGATGACCCGCCCGCCTCAATCGCTTCGCCCAGCACCGCGCGAATGGCGGTGGTCAGCCGCTCCGCGCGCTTGCCGGGGATAGTGCGAGCGGCGCGCCGGGGCGATATGGCGGCGCGGTACAACGCTTCGCATATATAGATGTTGCCCAATCCCGCTACGGTTTTTTGATCAAGCAGCGCCGCCTTGATCGGCGTGCGCCGCCCCGTCAACGCCGCCGACAAGCTTTCGACGTTGAATTCGTTGCCCAGCGGTTCGGGACCCAGATCGCGCAGCATCCGGTGCTCGCCCAGCGTCGCCTGGGTCGACAGGTCGAAGAGCCCGAATCGGCGCGGGTCGCAGTAGCGGATGATCGTGCCCGCACCGGTAACGAAGTCGACGTGGTCGTGCGGACCGGGCGGCGGCGGGTTGTCGGTCAGGATCAACATCCGGCCCGACATGCCCAAATGGCCGATGACGATTGTGCCGTTATCCAGGGTCATGAGCATGAATTTCGCGCGCCGGCCCACATGGGTCACGGTCCGGCCTTCAATCCGGGCGCAAAAATCTTCAGGAAACGGGAACCGTAAATTCGCACGGCGTTGCACGACCCGGGTGATCACCGCCCCTTCAAGGTGGGGCCGCAATCCGCGCACAACGGTTTCGACTTCTGGAAGCTCTGGCATGTGAGCCCTTTGAGTGGTCAGACGGAGGGTGGGTCGTCCTAGCAAAGTTGCTGTGATTAGGCTATCGTCCCGGCATGATTTCGCAAGACGATACATTGATTAATACGCTCGGGATTAAAACACCCGGGAATAAAACGCCTGAGGACAATCCCGGCGGCGAAACGGCCGATTTCGGATTTCGCCGCGTCGGACGCGCCGACAAGGCCGGTTTGGTCAAGGGTGTGTTCGACAGCGTCGCGACCCGTTACGACCTGATGAACGACCTTATGTCGGCGGGCGTGCATCGATTATGGAAAGCCGCGCTTATCGATCACCTGAAACCACGCGCGTCGATGCGGCTGCTGGACGTGGCGGGCGGCACGGGCGATATCGCGCTGCGGTTTCTGGACCATGGCGGCGAAGACGTCACGGTGTGCGACATCAATGCCGAAATGGTCCAGGCGGGCCGCGACAGGGCCATTGACCGGGGTGTTCTCGAGGGTGTGCGCTGGGTCGTTGGCGACGCCGAGACCTTACCGGTTCCCGACAATTCTTTTGACGCCTACACCATTGCGTTCGGTCTGCGAAATGTCACCGATATCGACGCGGCCTTGTTGGAGGCCCGGCGTGTGTTGAAGCCCGGCGGTCGGTTTCTGTGTCTGGAGTTCAGCCATGTGGCGCTGCCGGGGCTGGCGTCGTTGTACGACCGATATTCCTTCGAGGTGGTACCGCGCTTGGGACGGTGGGTGGCCCGGGATGAAGGGGCTTACGCCTATCTTATCGAAAGCATCCGCCGGTTTCCCGATCAGGCAGCCCTGGTCGCGCGCATGACCGCCGCCGGTCTGGCGCGCGCATCCGTGCAAAACCTGTCCGGTGGAATCGTGGCGATCCATTCGGCGTGGCGGATATAGCGCTCGATATGATGTCCGTCGAAACTTCGCCGCCAAGGTAAACATAAGATGTTTACGGCCCTAACCAGTCTTGCGCGACTGTTTCGCATTGCCCGAACGCTCGCCGAATACGATGCGCTGTTTCCCCTGGAGCGGCTGGGCGTCGCGCCGGGGCTTGTCGGTCTGGCCCGGCTGCTGGGCCGGATGTTTGCATCTTCGACCGCCAAGCAAAATGCGGACGGGCGGCCCGGCCAGCGCCTGGCCAAGGCGTTCGAGGCGCTGGGGCCAAGTTTCATTAAACTGGGCCAGGCGCTGTCGGTTCGCTCCGATTTGGTCGGCGAGGACATCGCCGCCGACCTGTCCGCCTTGCAGGACAACCTGCCGCCGTTTTCCGGGGCCGAGGCGCGGGACATTATCGAGGCGGAACTGGGCGAACCGGTGTCGCATTATTTTTCTCATTTCGAAGACGCACCGGTCGCCGCGGCGTCAATTGCGCAGGTTCATTTCGCGGTAACGACCGATGGCGACACGGTTGCGGTGAAAGTGTTGCGCCCCGGCGTCGAGGCGCGGTTTCGCCGTGATATCGACCTGGCGTTATGGCTGGCGCGCATGGTCGAACGCACCCGCCCCGCCCTGCGGCGCCTGCGCCCCGTGGAAGTGGTGCGAACCTTTGAGGAATCCGTGAATACGGAAATGGATTTGCGCCTGGAAGCGGCGGCCGCGTCGGAGCTCGCCGATAATTTCAAGGACGACCCCCATTTCAGGACGCCGAGTGTCGATTGGATACGAACCGCGCAACGCGTTCTGACCCTGGAACGAATTAGCGGTGTTCGAATCGACGATGTCGAGGGGCTGAAACAAGTGGGCGAGACAGTGGGGTTCGAGCTGCGCGATATCCTGCGCCATGCCGCCGAGGCGTTCTTTAATCAGGTTTTCCGGGACGGCTTTTTTCACGCCGACATGCACCCCGGAAACATGTTCGTCGCCCCGGATGGAACGCTACGGCCCGTCGATTTCGGCATCATGGGGCGCCTCGACCGAAAGACCCGATATTATCTGGCCGATATGTTGACCGGATTTCTGAATCGGGACTATCGGCGCGTCGCGGAGGTTCATTTCGAGGCCGGATATGTCCCCCGGGACAAATCCGTCGATGGATTCACCCAGGCGGTTCGCGCCATCGGCGAGCCGATTCTGGGTCGGCCCCTGCACGAAATTTCACTGGCCCGGTTGTTGGCGCAATTGTTCCAGGTCACGGAAACTTTCGAAATGGAAACGCAACCCCAACTATTGTTGTTGCAGAAAACGATGCTGGTCGCCGAAGGCGTCGGGCGCATGATCGACCCGGACGTCAATATGTGGCTGCTGGCCCAGCCGATGATCGAAACATGGATGCGGGAGAACCGGGGACCGGAGGCGCGGCTGCGTGATGTGGTTGACGACACGATGTCGCGGTTGGAGAATTTACCCCGGTTGATGACCCGTGCGGAGGCGGTTGTCGACGCCCTTTCGGATGGCGTTGCGCGCAAAGGCGCTGGTGGCAGGCCAGAATTCAGGGGCCGGCAATCGCGATGGGTCGTACAATGTTTGATTTTGATCGCGCTCATCGCACTCATAAGCCAAATATAAGCTCTTGAATTTATATGAAAAATTTGAACTTTCCGGACAGCGGGACCTCAAAAACTACCTATGAAGATTTTCGGGGCAAAATCACGGGACTATATTCGCTTTGCGGAAAGATAAACTGCAATTTTAGTTAAACATTTGTAAATTTTTGCCCTGCAAGCTTGCACGGCTCGACATGGCGGCGCCCATGGGGCAGATTGCGCGCGCGCAGGGAAGCGCAAATAACGAAAACGAAAGGACATGACATATGTCGGATCAAGTAGAAGCCTCGCACATTCTCATCATGCATGCGGGCTCGGAACGCTCCTCCGCGACGCGTACCCAGGAAGAAGCATTAACGCTGATTGGCGAAATTAAAACCGAACTGGATGGCGGCGGGGATTTCGCCGCGCTGGCCAAAACCCACTCGGATTGTCCGTCGTCGAATGATGGCGGCTCCTTGGGGTCGTTCGGGCGTGGGGCGATGGTGCCGGAATTTGAAGCGGCCGCGTTCTCGTTGGAGACGGGCGCCAACAGCGATGTCGTGGAAACAGCGTTCGGGTATCATCTTATTCAACGCACGGGCTGAACGGCGGCGCCAAAGTTCATTGCGGAAGCGTGTCGGGACGGTTTTCATCAAAATCAGTGCGATGAGCCGTTCTCCACGTGATGGGAACAAGCCATGGTCACCACCGCCGACCGGCGAATGTTGTCAAAGCTTCGGGTCCTTGTCGTGGACGACCAGGACATGTTGGCGCTGCTTGTGCCTTTTCTACAGGATATCGACGTGCGGAAGATTTACCGCGCGACGGATGGCGTGACCGCAATCGAGATGATGAACACGCTGAGACCGGGTGTTCAGATGGTGATTTGCGACTGGGATATACCGAAACGAAACGGTCTCGACGTTTTGAAACACGTTCGTCGGAATTTTGTCGATATTCCGTTCGTCATGTTGGCCGGGCAAGTCACCGCCGAAGCGTTAGCGGCGGCGCAAAGTGAAGGGGTCACCGCATATTTGGCGAAACCGTTTAATGTCGTGACCCTGCAGGAACGGGTAATCGCCACGGCGCGGGCCCATTACGACCCGAAACCCCAGGAAAAGGACGCCCAACCTGTGGACGTCCAACGTGCGCAAGCCGACGCCCTGGAGTCCGAACTGGCGGTTGAAGACGCCGAAACGGCGGACGACGCCTGGGATATATAGTGACACGCCGACGGTGCGACAAAAAAAGTAAGCACTTCTTCATACGACAAGCGTAAATTAACAGGCTTGAACAGCGATGCGCCTGAAAACGGCAGGTTCGCTGTGGTTGTGAGCAATGATGGATGGAGCGGTCGCCATGGCGAGCCGGACGGAAAAACAAAAGACCGACCTTGTTGACATCGTTATCGACCGGATCGAGTCAAAAATGTCGGACAAGAAGGCGGTGCTGGCGAGAGCGTTCGCGCAGGGGTTTTTCGCGAATGTCGCCGCTGACGATCTGGTCTTGCAGGACCCGGACGACTTGTACGGCGCGACCATGTCCTTGTTTAACTTCGGGGCCAATCGGGCGGACGGTGAAATATTGCTTCGCGCCTTTAATCCTCGCCGCGAACAACATGGCTGGCGCAGCCCGCACACCATCATCGAAATCGTACATGACGATATGCCGTTTCTGGTCGATTCCGTGACCATGGAACTGAACCGGCGCGGGCTCGCGGTTCATCTGGTGGTTCATCCCGTGTTTTCGACGTCCCGAAACGACAAAGGGCGGATGATTGCGGTGGATGTCGCGGGCGCGGGCGTTCGCGAATCCCATATGCATATTGAAGTCGACGAGCAGCATGACGATGCGGCGCTCGGGGCGATTGAGGCCGGGCTCGCGGCGTCGTTGGGCGACAACCGCGCCGCTGTCGAGGATTGGGAGCCCATGCGGGGGCTGTTGCAGGACATTATTTCGGAAATAAAAGCGGCGCCGCCGAAATTGCCAAAGGCGGAAATCAGCGAGGGTCTGGCGTTTCTGCAGTGGCTTTATGACGATCATTTCACGTTTCTGGGTTACCGCGACCTGACGTTCTCGGGCAAGGGCAAGAATGCGAAAATGACGCCCAGCATGGGAATGGGCGTTCTGCGCGATGACGCGTTCGCATTGTTCGAGGGGTTGCGGAACCTTGGTGCGCAAACCCCCGATGTGCAGGCTTTTGTTCGCGAACCGAAACTATTGCTGATCACCAAAGGCAGTCGGCTGTCCACCGTTCATCGCAGTGTGCCGTTGGATACCATTGGGATCAAACGCTTTGGACCTTCCGGCAAGATTGTCGGCGAGCGGCTGTTCGCGGGCTTGTTCACTTCCGCCGCCTATAGCGAAACGCCCCGTAAAATCCCGTTGTTGCGCCGGAAAGTCGAAACGGTGATGAAACAGTCCGGGTATGGCGCGACCAGTCATGACGGCAAAGCGTTGATGCATGTATTGGAGGACTATCCGCGTGACGAGTTGTTCCAGACGCCGCTGGACGATTTGACACAAATTACGCGGGGCATCGTGCATTTGCAGGAACGCCAGCGCACCGCATTGTTTCTGCGTCTCGATCCGTATGAACGTTATGTGTCGGCCATTGTCTTCCTGCCCCGCGACCGGCTGGATACGATGTTGCAGCGAAAATTCGAAACGATACTGGCGGACGCCCTCAATGGCGAAGTCCAGGCCGGTTACGCCCATGTAACCGACGAACCATTGGGCCGACTCCATTTCGTCATCAAGACGACACCCGGCGCCATCCCGAATTACGACCTCAAGGATATCGAGGCGCGGTTGATCGAAGCGGGGCGAAGCTGGGGCGACCGGTTGAAGTCGGCCCTGGTGGAACACCATGGCGAAGCGCGCGGCAGTACGCTGTTCAACGCCTTTGGCGACTCCTTCCCGACCAATTACCGCGAACGGTATAGCGCGCGAACCGCCGTCTATGACTGTGTCCGGATGGAGGCGGCGCTGGAGTCCGGCGCGCTCGGCATGAATTTGTACCGGCCCATCGAGGCGGACGACAACGCGCTGTCCTTTAAAATCTACAACGCCGGAGATAACGTCGCCTTGTCCGACATCATGCCGATGCTGGAAAACATGGGGCTGAAGGTGATGGCGGAAGATTCGTTCACCGTTACGCCTCACCGCGTCAAGCAACCGATTCGCATTCATGATTTCGCGCTGGTGACGGGCGATGGCGCCGCTGTTGATTACGGCGCGGTCCGCGATGTGTTTCACGATAGTTTCGCCCGGGTCTGGCGCGGCGATATCGAAGACGACGGGTTCAACCGGTTGGTGCTGTGCGCGCGGCTGAGCTGGCGCGAAGTGGTGTTGATCCGAGCGTTCGCGAAGTTTCTGCGCCAGGCGCAAATCCCCTTTAGCCAAGCCTATATGGAAGAAACGCTGGCGGCTTATCCCGACTTGACCCGGTTGCTGGTGCGCCTGTTTGGGTTGCGGCTCGACCCTGAATTCGACGGCGACCGTGATGGGCTGGAAGGCACGTTGGGCGCCGCGATTGAACAGACGTTCGATTCGGTCGCCAATCTCGACGAGGATCGCATCCTGCGGCGGTTTTTCAATTTGATCGATTCGACCCTGCGCACGAATTTTTTCTGCACGAACGCCAATGGTGAACCGGAAATGACGGTGGCGTTCAAATTCGACAGCCGGGCGCTCGATGAATTGCCGCTGCCGAAACCGATGCGAGAAATCTGGGTGTATTGCCCGCGATTCGAAGCGGTGCATCTTCGGTTCGGTCTGGTCGCGCGGGGCGGGTTGCGCTGGTCCGACCGGCGCGAGGACTTCCGCACGGAAATCCTCGGCCTGGTGAAGGCGCAACAGGTCAAGAACGCCGTCATCGTTCCGGTTGGTTCCAAGGGCGGCTTCGTGTTGAAGAAGGCGCCGCAGGACCGAGATGGTTTTCAGGAAGAAGGCGTCGCCTGTTACAAACTGTTCATGCGCGCGATGTTGAGCATTACGGACAACATCGTCACCGGCGCCATCGCGCCCCCGGACCAGGTGGTGCGGCGCGACGGCGACGACCCGTATCTGGTGGTCGCGGCGGACAAGGGAACCGCGACGTTTTCCGATATCGCCAACGCCGAGGCCATAGATCACGGGTTTTGGCTGGGCGACGCGTTCGCGTCGGGCGGTTCGGTCGGATACGACCACAAGAAAATGGCGATCACCGCACGCGGCGCCTGGGAATCGGTTATGCGGCATTTCCGCGAACGCGACCATGACACCCAGACCCAGGACTTTACCGTGGTCGGGTGCGGCGATATGTCGGGCGATGTGTTCGGGAACGGCATGTTGTTGTCCGAACACATCAAGCTTGTGGGCGCGTTTAATCACATGCACATCTTCGTTGACCCCGACCCGGACCCGAAAACCAGCTTCAAGGAACGCCGCCGCTTGTTTGATATGCCGCGCAGCGCCTGGTCGGATTATGACAAATCGCTGATGTCGAAGGGCGCCGCCATTTTTGACCGTTCGGCCAAGTCATTGAAATTAACGCCGGAAATTCGGGGCTGTTTTGGAATAGGATCGGACGTGGCGACGCCGAACGATCTGATAACGGCGATGCTGAAGGCTGAGATCGATTTGCTGTGGTTCGGCGGCATCGGCAGTTATGTTAAAGGGGCGAGCGAGTCGCATGCGGATGCGGGCGACCGCGCCAACGACGCCTTGCGCGTTAACGGCGGGGAGTTGCGCTGCAAGGTTATCGGCGAAGGCGCCAATCTGGGCGTGACGCAGCGGGGCCGCATTGAATTCGCCCGGACGGGTGGGCGCGTGAACACGGATTTCATCGACAATTCCGCCGGCGTCGATTGTTCCGATCACGAGGTGAATATCAAAATTCTGTTCGGCGATTATATCGAGCGCAGCGATATGACCGAAAAGCAGCGCAACGTAATTCTGGAATCAATGACCGACGAGGTCGGCGCGTTGTGCCTGGAGGATAATTACGCCCAGACCCAATCGATTTCCGTGACCGAAAACCAGGCGCCGCAATTGCTGGATCAGCATCGCCGGTTGATGCGGACCCTGGAGCGCGCGGACATCCTGAATCGGGAAATAGAGTTTCTGCCCGATGACGAACAAATCGATAACCTCGAAGCGGCGAATGAAGGTCTGACGCGCCCGGAAATTTCCGTGCTCCTGGCCTATGCCAAGAATGCGACCTACGAAGCGCTGCTGGCGTCCCGGTTGCCGGACGATCCCTTGTTGATCGACGATCTGGTGCGGTATTTCCCGGAACCGCTGCGCGAGACTTATCGCGACGGCATCGAGCGTCATCAGCTACGCCGCGAAATCGTCGCGACTGCGGTGACGAACACGATGATAAACCGGACAGGGCCAACCTTCGTCAACGAAATGTGCGACCGGACCGGCCTGAACGCCGCCGCCATCGCGCGCGCCTTCGCCATTGTTCGTGAAACATTCGGGCTGCGTGAATTGTGGGCCGGGGTCGAAGCGCTGGACAATCACGCCCCGCCGGATTTGCAAATCCGGATGTTGCGGCAAATCAACAAGACGGCGGAACGCGCGACGCTGTGGTTCCTGCGCAACGCGCCGCAGCCGCTCGATCTGACCGGCTTGATCGCGGAATTCAGACCCGGCGTGACGGCGTTGACGGCGGATATGGACGACATCTTGCAGCGTGAACAGCGCCTTGACGTTCGTGAACGGACGCTGCGGTATTCTCACGAAGGCGCGCCGGGCGATCTGTCCGACCGAATCGGTCGGTTGAAAATGTTGTCCTGCGCCTGCGATATTGTTCGCCTTGCGCGTGAAGGCCGGTCCACCCACGATGTGGGGCGCACTTATTTCGCCATTGGTAACCACTTCCGTCTGGATTGGCTGCGACGCGAAGCAAATCGTCTGGCGCCGGAAAACACGTGGCGGAAGCTCGCCATCGACGCCATCATCGACGACCTCTGGGGCACGCAGGACGATTTGTCGCGCGCCGTGTTGAAGGGCGGGGAATCCGGCAGGGCCGCCATTGAATCCTGGGTCGAGGCCCGGCCCGACAAGGTGCGGCGCGTGGAGCAATTGATCGGGGAGCTTGAATCCGCGGGGCGGATCGAACTCGCCATGCTCGCCGTCGTGAACCGGGAATTGCGGGAACTCGTTAATTAGAGCGTGATACGCTCTAAGCAGGTGCACCCGGGCCGAGGGTCAGGGTCTGGCCCGTTATCAAGGCGCCGGACGCCAGATACAGACACGCCTGCGCGATGGACTCCACCGAACCAACGCCAAGCCTGCCGGGCCGCACCGTGTTGCAACGCACGCCGTCATGGCGTGCGGCGAGCGATGCGCCAAATCCGCTTAACGCCGCCGCCGCCGTTTCGTGCGCGAGATTCGGCCCTGTATCCGGGTCATCCGGGGCCGGGGGCGCGATGTTGATTATGGCGCCGCCGCGTTTCAACAAGACCGGCAGAAACGCTTCAATCACGGGGACCGACGCCTGGACGGTTGTCGCCCACGCCAGATCAAGGGCGTCTTTATCCAATTCCGGCGCTGCCGAATTCGGGGCGTTACCTTCCGTGACATTAATCAGAATATCAACCTCGCCGATATCGTCCAATAACGCGGTCAGGCGGTGCGGGTCGGTAATGTCGGCAACCCGAATCGCGACGCCAGGCAGACCCTGCAACGGCGTCAGCGCGTCTTGCGCGGAACCGGTCGCCCAGACATCGGCGGCCTCGAAGGCGCAGGCGACCGCCGCGCCGCGCCCGATCCGCCCCGAATCGCCCGCGCCGATTCCCGTAACAAGAACGATTTTGTCTGCGAGCCTGGGATTCATCTATTCAATGGTGACCGATGTGCCGCTGGCGACCACCATCAACATGGAGCCTTTTTCGCCCAACACTTCGTAGTCGAGATCGACGCCGACAATCGCGTTGCCGCCCATTTCTTCCGCCTGTGCGGACATGTCCTCCAACGCCGCGTCCTTGCCCGCGCGAATGACCTTTTCGTAGGAACCGGACCGACCGCCGACGATATCGCGCACCCCGGCGAATAAATCGCGAATGATATTCGCGCCCAGGATCGCCTCACCGGTGCAAACGCCATGATACGCGGTGATTTTACGGCCTTCGATGTTGGCTGTTGTCGTGATGATCATGTGTGGTCGGCTCCTTTGTTGTGTTAGGATTCGTCAAGAATGACCCAGACCCTAACATACCAATCCTTTCAATGACCAACCGCCGCGCCTTGATTTCCTGGTGTTTGTACGACGCGGCGAATTCCGCGTTTCCAACCGTCGTGACGACCTTCGTCTTCGGCGCGTATTACACCCAGGCCATCGCGGTTACGCCGGAAGACGGCGCCGCGGACTGGGGGTTGGCGGTTGGGTTGTCCGCCGCCGCCGTCGCGGTGGCGGGGCCGCTGCTAGGCGCGGTCGCGGATCAGGGTGGACGACGGAAACCCTGGCTGGCGGCGTTCACGGCGGTTTGCGTTGTGGCTACCGCCTTGCTGTGGTTCGCGGCGCCAAACCCCGATAGCGCAATTTGGGCGTTATCCTTCGTGGCGCTTGGCTTGTTCGCGTTCGAATTGGGCATGGTGTTCTACAACGCCATGCTGCCCGGCCTAGCGTCGGACGCTTATCTTGGGCGGATTTCCGGTTGGGGCTGGGGGTGCGGATATATCGGCGGGCTGGCGTGTCTTGCGTTGAGCCTGGTCGGGTTCGTGCAAACCGACGCGCCCTGGTTTGGCGTTCCCATCGATGAAGCGATGAACATCCGCGCGGTGATGGTCCTGGTGGCCGTGTGGTTTGCAGTTCTGTCGCTGCCGCTGTTCTTGTTCACCCCGGATCGCCGATCAACGGGGTTGCCGTTCCTGGCGGCGGCGCGGGCGGGCATGGGACAGATCGCGGGAACTATCCGCCACGCGCGCCAATATGCGGGGCTGGGCAGATATCTGTTGGCGCGCATGGTTTACACCGATGGCCTGAACACGCTGTTCGCCTTTGGCGGTATCTACGCGGCGGGCGCTTTGGGCATGGATTTGGCCGAGGTTATCCAGTTCGCGGTCGCGCTGAACGCCACGGCGGGGTTGGGCGCCCTGGGGTTCGCCTGGGTGGATGACCGTATCGGCGCGAAGCCTGTCATCGTCATTTCGCTGCTGGCGCTGATTGTCTTCAGCACCGGCTTGCTTCTGGTTGAATCCGTCGTCTGGTTCTGGGTGTTCGGCATGGGGTTGGGCGTGTTCGTCGGCCCGGCGCAGGCGGCGTCGCGTTCGCTCATGGCGCGGCTCGCCCCGCGCGACATGCAAACCGAAATGTTCGGGCTTTACGCGTTGTCGGGCAAGGCGACGGCGTTCGCCGGGCCGCTGTTGGTCGGTTGGGTGACGGCGGCGAGCGGAAGTCAGCGCGTCGGCATGGCGACCATTGTCGTTTTCTTCGCCATTGGCCTGTTATTGCTGCTGCCTGTAAGGGAACGCGGCGTTAGAGCAGGTCGACTTTAATGCCGGAAATGCCGCATCCCGGTAAACGCCATGGCGACGCCCGCATCGTCGGCGGCGGCGATGACCTCATCGTCACGGATTGACCCGCCCGGCTGGATAACCGCCGTGGCCCCGGCTTCGATGGCGGTCAACAAACCGTCCGCGAAGGGGAAGAACGCGTCGGACGCGACCACCGAATTTTGCGCGCCTAAATGCTCCGCGCTTTTTTGCGCGGCGACCCGCGATGAATCGACCCGGCTCATCTGTCCCGCGCCGATGCCGACGGCGACGCCGTCGCGGACATAGATGATGGCGTTGGATTTTGTGTGTTTGCAGACCTTGAAGGCGAACAACATATCGTCGATTTCCGCCGGCGTCGGTTCGCGCTTGGTGACGAACTTTAAATTGTCGCGCGTGATCCGGCCATTATCCCGGCCCTGCAGCAGCAACCCGCCCGCGATGGTTTTCATCATCATGCCGGACGCGCCCGCATCCGGCAGCCCGCCGGTCAACAACAGCCGCAGGTTCTTTTTGTCCGCGAAGACGGCGCGCGCGTCATCGTCGGCGTCGGGCGCGATGACGACTTCCACGAATATTTCGGCGATGGCGCGCGCCGTATCCCCGTCAAGGTCGCGATTCAGCGCGACGATGCCGCCAAACGCGCTGACCGGGTCGCAGGAATGCGCCTTGCGATAGGCGTCCAGCATTGTCTCGGCGGACGCCACGCCGCAGGGGTTCGCATGCTTGATGATGGCGACGGTCGGGGCGTCGAATTCCGCCACCAGTTCGAACGCCGCGTCAGTATCGTTCAAATTGTTGTAGCTCAGTTCCTTGCCCTGCACCTGTTCGGCGGACGCCACCCCGGGCCGGGCCGGGGTGGTTCGGTACAGCGCGGCGTTCTGATGCGGGTTTTCGCCGTAGCGCAGGGTTTGCGCCAAATCGCCCGCCGCGGTCACGCGCGCGGGGAAAACCTCGCCTTCCTGGCCCGCGAACCACGCTGCGATATGGGCGTCGTACGCGGCGGTGTGCGCGTAGGCCGTCGCCGCCAGTTTCCGGCGCAATGGCGAATCCGTGCCGCCGTTTGTGTTGGTCATTTCGGTCATGACGGCTTCGTAATCGTCGGGGTCGGTGAGGACGGCGACATGATCGTGATTCTTGGCGGCGGCGCGAATCAGGGCCGGACCGCCAATGTCGATGTTTTCGATGCAGGTTTCGAAATCGGCGCCGCCCGCCACGGTTTCCGCGAAGGGGTAGAGATTGACGACCACGAGGTCGATGGGGTTGATGTCATGCGCTTCCATGGCCATGCGATGGGCGTTGTCGTCGCGCCGCCCCAGGATGCCGCCATGTATCTTGGGGTGCAGTGTCTTGACCCGTCCGTCCAGCATTTCTGGAAAATCGGTGTAGTCGCCGACTTCCTGAACCGCCAGTCCGGCGTCCCGCAGCGCGCGCGCCGACCCGCCGGTTGACAGCAGCCGCACGCCGAAGCTGGACAGGTGCCGGGCGAATTCGACCATTCCTGTCTTGTCCGAGACGGAAATTAAAGCCCGTGTAATGGTGGCCTTGGCCATAGCCTTGTCGCTCCAGTCGTAATGTCGCCCCAGGCATTGTCTTGCCGGGATCGAATTCTAATCGGTGTCGAGGCGGGTCGTCTACCGGGCCGCGTCTGGTATGTCCAGTGTTGGTTGGCTGAATGCTGTTGGTTCGTTGAATTCGGGGACGGCGTCGTGCAGCAGGGCGAGGGTGCGGGCGCCGTCGCGGGCGCGCGCACTGGTTTCCAGGGCGTCGATGGTGGTTTGCAGCACCGTCAGGTCGGCGGTGCGCGGGGCGGCCAGCATCAGCCCCTCGCACGCCGTCGTCATGCGGCTTTCCGATTCGTGCAGTAATCGTTCATGCAGCTTTTCCCCCGGCCGCACCCCGATGATCTCGATCGCGATGTCCTCGTCGGGAACCAGCCCCGCCAGACGCACCATCTGACGCGCCAGATCCAGAATGCGCACCGGTTCGCCCATCTCCAGCACATGGATCTTACCGCTGGCGTCCCTGTCCTCCACCCCCAGCGCGGAAGCCTGCAGCACCAACTCAACCGCTTCGCGCACGGTCATGAAATACCGCGTCATGTCCGGATGCGTCACCGTGATCGGCCCGCCATCGGCGATCTGGCTCTGAAACAGCGGGATCACCGACCCCGTCGACCCCAGAACATTGCCGAACCGCACCACCACGAAGCGCGTCGCCTTGTTCTGCGGGTCCCCCCCGTCTTGCAGATCCGTGTCTTGCAGGTCCCCTTGCACATCCAGCGTCTGGCAATAGCTTTCCGCCATCCGCTTCGTCGCCCCCAT
>JABJJH010000592.1 GCA_018660965.1 Rhodospirillaceae bacterium
AAACATCGCAATGTGTGACCGACGCGTTGTACGGGGCGCTGGGCGTGATGGCGGCGTCACAGGGCACCATGAACAACATCACCTTTGGCAATGACCGGCACCAGTATTATGAAACCGTGTGCGGCGGCTCTGGCGCCGGGCCGGGTTGGGACGGCACGTCGGCGGTGCACACCAACATGACAAACAGCCGTCTGACCGATCCTGAAGTTCTGGAATGGCGCTACCCGGTGCTGTTGGAAAGCTTTGGCGTGCGGCGCGGTTCCGGTGGCGCGGGACAGTACCGCGGCGGCGACGGGACGTACCGTCGCATCCGGTTCCTGGAGGATATGGAGGTCGTGATGTTGTCGAACCACCGCATCGTGCCGCCCTATGGCATGGCCGGTGGCGAACCTGGTCAGTGCGGTAAAAACTGGGTAGAACGAAAGAACGGCGACATACACGCCATGACCGGCCTGGATACGGCGAAAGTCGGGGTGGGCGATGTGTTCGTCCTGGAAACCCCGACCGGTGGCGGATATGGCCCTACTGCGGCTCGAAAATAGGCGGCGGCCTCGCTATAAGAATTTCGGTGATTCAGGCGTCGATGATGGAATGAAACAGATCGAGTTGACCCTGTGTCGTTGCATCCCAGCTGAACCCTTCAGCATAGGCCCGAGTCGCGGCGCGATCCGGTAAATGTTCGAACAATTGCCGGACGGCGGTAGTCAATGCTTCGGGCGTCCGGGTTCCGACGACTAATCCTGACGCTGGTTCGGTGACGATTTCGCTAACGCCGCCGACATCGGTTGCAATGGCCGGTGTGCCGCAGGCCATGGATTCCAACAAGACGTTTGGCCAACCTTCTCGGCTAGACGCAAGCATCAACGCGTCGCCGGCGGAATACAAACTCGGCAAATCTTCATGAGGAATTCGCCCGAGAAATTGAATTCGGTTCTTCAGTTCAAGATCGCCTGTCAGGCTTTCAAGCCTAGCGCGTTCTGGTCCATCCCCAGCAATAACTAATTGAAAGTCAGGCAAGTTTTTCAACGCACGGATCACTAGATCATGCCCCTTTAGAGGGACGAGGTTTCCAACGGAAAGCAACGTTGTGCCTTGGAGATTGAAACGCGCCCTGCATTTGGTCCGTTCCATCATGTGGAATGTCTGTAAATCGACCCCATTGCGTAGCATTGTGATTTTAGTTTCGGCGGCGCCAAGTTCAACCAAGCGTTGCTTTAGGGCGGCCGACACCGTGATCATGCCCGCCGCCTTGTCGGCAGCCCATAAAATTTGACGCCGCGGCGTTTCGTGTTGAGGGATAAGATTAATATCCGTTCCGCGCGATGTGATGACGACGGGTATGTTGAACGCCTGTCCCAGCATGGCTGCCGCCACGCCGTCGGGATAAAAATAATGTGCATCGATAAGGTCGCATTTGATCCCTTCGGCCAGCATTTTGGCAAGGACTGGTTTCAACGCCCAATACATAAGACGGGGGGTGATGTTCATTCCGATCTTCGGAATTACGGGAAATCGCGGATGCGTAACCGAAATGCCATGTCGGGTCTCGGTCTTCGGGACCTTGGCGTACACGCCGTATTGGCCAAACATTGCGCCGGGAAATGGAAACCAGGGGACCGGTGCAATCACGCGCAAATTGACCGCGCCGCTTGCGACCAGATGGCGCAGACGGTTTTCCACGAAAACGCCGTGTACCGGTTGCTCGGCGTTGGGGTACAACGACGTGACGGTTAAAATGTTCAGCATGACGTCTTCACGCGGAGATGCGGCTGACCAAACAGCCGGTTACATGCGCCGACATCAGGATTTGAAACGATTAAAGTAAGAAAGAACTCTGCAGGAAAAATTGCTTTGTCTTTAAACTCGATCAAATAACTCGACCCAGGGCGGTAAATTTAACGACCATAAGGGCAAAACATCGGATCACGGTTTGATCTGTTTTGTTGTTCCTTCGGTTGGACCGGCGGCAGGCGCAATATCCGAGAGCGCTTCCACGCCCTTTTCGTTTGCGATTTGTGGTCCGCTATCGGACCAGACGCCAATAAATAATCCCGCAATCGCCGCCCATCCCAGGATGGACGCAACCGCGCAAAACCCTATCGCAAACCGGCGAGACCAAGTACTCCGCTTTCGTTCATGGAGCTCTTCCAGTGTTTTCGTATCCTCCATTTTTCTTTCCACCCCTTCTTTGAAAAACAAAGTATTCGATTCAACATTCGAATTTAAATACGCATGAGTCTTGTATTTTTAAGTTTATCCTGTGGATTAACAAGAACACAATACCCAATAATTACAGAACATAGTCCTACGAATACCAATGCCGCCCGAATCAATCAAATGCCTTGTTGACTGAACACGGCCTCGCGCGGCGCTGTCTGAATATAATGCAAATTTGATACCACTATAAGAAATACAAATTATTTCAATGGGTTAACATTATTATTGATAACGGCAGTGTTCAGCAGTTTGCTAATGTGTATGAAATTTCGACACCCAATTGCAGTTCATTGACATTCCGAATGGAAAAAAACTAAGCAAAAATAAAGGATTAAGGGGGAAAAATAGAAAGGAAGCGCATCTGTAAAATATTTCGACAGCTTTACAGGGCCAAGCCGCAGGACGGGTGTAATTTTGTTGAATTCTATAAAACCGTGCCGCACATAGCGAAACACGTTTTTGCGAATAGATTAAAATTTTATGTACATGTCCCCCAAATTAGGGACGTTCGAATATTGTGGCGCCGTTACCCTCTCAATTCATCAAAGGCGGACAAGTCTCGAAACAGGCTGATTTTAAGGGCGTAGAGGGAAAAAAATTATGGTCATCGACGAAAAATTGGGAAACGACTACATCATTGGTTGTGAGTGCGATGATTTTTTTATCGTGAAAAGGTTGGGCCCTTCGGTCGAGTGTCCACATTGTGGTAAAACCGAACTACCATCGGCCATGCTAACCCAATGGACGTTGACCCATGAAGATGTTGAACGCGCCGGGTCCGTTTACAGCATTGCGGCGACCTGACCTTCGGCGAAGCCAATTCGGGCTCAGGGGCATTTCTCACATTATTTGGAGAAGTATTTTAAAGGGTGGTCAAACTGACCTATTGAAATTACCCCGCTGCCAAAGTACTCCTGTATCCGCGCATTCGCGTTCCGGGGGCCGTTTATTGTAATGTTTCGATTATTTCATATTCATGTCCCGAAACCGGTGTTCGCTCTTGCGCTGGTGGATTCCCTTATTCTCTATGCCGCCGTGGAGTTGGGATTTCTAATTAGTTACGTAAGCTACGGAAGCCTGGAAAGAGGACTCCAAGGAGCTTCGGGGCTAGGGGTCAACGACGCCGTTTTCATTGCTGCGGTTTTTTTCTCCGCTGTTATGATGGGGCTATACCAGCGCCAATTTATAATCGATTTGAAAATTGCGGCTATTCGGTTGATGGCGGCGAACGCTCTGGCGTTTTTCATGCTGTCCATCGTGGTTTATTTGGTTCCGTCGTTGCGTATTTGGATGAGCGCATTGTTGCCGGCGTTAGGCATTGCGTTTATTTTCATGCTGGCCGCACGCGTGGTCTTCCTGCGCGTCGCGGACATTGAACGATTTAAACGTCGCATACTTGTCGTGGGCGCGGATGCGCAGGCGATGGAAATCGCAAAGCTGGAGGATACCGGCTCCTTTCGCTGCGTTGGCTTCATACCGATTGGCGATGGTCCGATTCACGTGCCTGACCATCGCTTGTTGCGGCGCAAGAACGACCTGCTGGGCGAATTTCAAAGCCAAGATGTGGATGAAATTGTCGTGGCAATGTCGGAACGCCGAGGCGTCCTGCCAACCGACGATTTGCTGGCATGCCGACTTAAAGGCATTTTGGTGAACGATTTCTGGACCTTCATGGAACGCGAAAGAGGCCAGGTCGAGGTGGCGGCGTTGAAGCCAAGTTGGATGATATTTGCCGAAGGATTTACATCGACGACCCGGTTTCAGCGGATGACCAAGCGGTTTTTCGATATTGTCGTCAGTTTAATGCTGTTGGTGTTCACCACGCCGGTGACGATCATCACGGCAATTTTTATTTATGTGCAGGACCGCGGTCCGGTGTTTTATCGGCAAGAGCGTGTGGGTCTTTATGGTGAGACATTTTTTCTGATGAAATTTCGCAGCATGCGCACAGATGCGGAAAAGGATGGCGTCGCGCAATGGGCCCAGGCGAAGGACCCGCGCGTGACGGCGCTGGGATCGTTCATCCGCTTGACCCGGATCGATGAAATCCCACAGGTGATTAACGTGTTGAAGGGGGAGATGAGTTTCATTGGCCCTCGACCGGAACGGCCGACGATTGTCGAGGACCTCGCGAAGCACATCGAATACTACCACTACCGGGACACCGTGAAGCCGGGCATTACCGGCTGGGCGCAAATAAATTACCCCTATGGCGCCTCGGTAGAGGACGCGCTGCAAAAACTGAAATACGACCTCTATTACATCAAGAATTACAGCTTGGTTCTCGATTTCCTGATTTTGCTGCAAACCGTACGCGTGGTGTTGTGGCCGCAAGGCGTACGTTAATCCAAGTGTTTGCCCAATAGTTGCAGCGCTTCCTTGGCGAATGTCAGCATGTTTTCTTCGCGATCATTCGATTCGGTTTCAATTGTCGCGACCTTTGACACGGGACCGTCGATGGCGATGCACGTATGACCGGCTGCATCGCCGTACCGATTGCCGGTTGGACCCGACGCGCCTGTTTCGGCAAGCCCCCAATCCGTCGACAACCTGTCCTTCGCCGCCCGCGCCAGAATTTCCGCATGCGGTTCCGAGGAGGAGCGAACCTTGTCGAGCAGGGCTGGCGGAATGTCCATCAGTTCAACTTTGGCGCCGCGCGTGTAAACGACACCGCCGCCCTGGAAATACGCCGAGGCGCCCGGCACCGCCAGCAACGCCGCCGAAATAAGGCCGCCCGCAGAGGATTCCGCGACCGCGATGGTTTCGCCTCGCCGTTTCAACGCCTCGCCGACAGTGTTCGCGATCGCCAATAATTCCTTCATGGTCGTCCCCCCATTTGATGTGTGTTCTCACCGAGAATGCCGGATCGTGCAGGATTGGTCAAAATGAATGGTGGCGTGGCGTCAGCGCACACGCAAGCAACAGCGCGGTCTCAGATATTGTCGAGATGTTCCTCGACATGGCGAATCGCGGTGAGCGCCATGGCGGCGTTGGCTAGTTCGTCATAGACGGGAATGCCGGCGTCAAGCGCGCGAGCGCGATAGGTTCGTTTGCTTTCTTCCAAGTCTGGGTCGCCGTCGGAACGCAGGACGAGCATGAAATGCGCCTGACCGGGAAATTTGGTCTGCACCGAGACGGCGGCGTTGATGAGGTTGTCCATCGGATCAATAGGCCCGCGCCCCAGAAACGCGGCGAGGTTCAGGTGCATCACGATCGCGTCCGGTGCGCTGGTGGTGTAGACGGCGTCGAGGATGGCGCCCGCGATACGGCCTTCCTGCGCTTGCAGGGTGTTGACGGGTGTGTCGATGGGATTGACGACGCTGGTGCCCGGCGGAAGGTCGAGCGCCTCCAGGGCTTCGAGGGCTTCGTCCGCGAGTGGGTCGATGGAAAGGTTCTGGCGCGCGAAGAAATCGGTCGCGAGCACGCTGGTCCCGCCACCATTGCCAAACAGCACGACGCGGCGGGTCGGCCTGTCGGCGCGCGGCGCCATGCACTGGAAGGCCAACAGCGCTTCGAG
>JABJJH010000461.1 GCA_018660965.1 Rhodospirillaceae bacterium
AACGCAAGCCTTCGTCCATCGCAATCGGCGCGATCAAGTCTACCTGCATCGAAATATTGTCCCCCGGCATCACCATTTCCGTGCCGTCCGGCAACACAACCGATCCCGTGATGTCCGTCGTGCGGAAGTAAAACTGCGGACGGTAGTTCGAGAAAAACGGCGTGTGACGACCGCCCTCGTCCTTCGTCAGAATATAGCACTCGCATGTGAACTTCGTGTGCGGCGTGATTGATCCCGGCGCCGCCAGAACCTGGCCTCGCTCAACATCTTCACGACCCGTGCCGCGAAGCAGCGCGCCGATATTGTCTCCCGCCTCGCCCGAATCCAACAATTTGCGGAACATTTCAACGCCCGTGCACGTCGTCTTCGTCGTGTCCCGGATGCCCACGATCTCAATCTCGTCGCCAACCTTCACGATGCCGCGCTCAACGCGACCCGTGACAACCGTGCCACGACCCGAAATCGAGAACACATCCTCGATCGGCATCAGGAACGGCAAGTCAACCGGACGTTCCGGCTGCGGGATGTATTCATCAACCGCCGCCATCAATTTCTTGATCGACTCAACGCCCGTTTCCGCGTCGCCGTCTTCAAGCGCGCCCAGCGCCGTTCCCATCACGATGGGAATGTCGTCGCCCGGGAAATCATAGCTCGACAGCAATTCGCGGATTTCCATCTCCACGAGTTCCAGCAATTCCTCGTCATCCACCTGATCGACCTTGTTCAGGTACACGACAATCGCCGGAACGCCGACCTGGCGCGCCAGAAGGATATGTTCGCGCGTTTGCGGCATCGGACCGTCCGCCGCCGACACGACCAGAATAGCCCCGTCCATCTGCGCCGCGCCCGTGATCATGTTCTTCACATAATCCGCGTGACCGGGACAGTCCACATGCGCGTAGTGACGGTTCGCCGTCTCATACTCAACATGCGCCGTGTTGATCGTAATCCCGCGCTCGCGCTCTTCCGGAGCCTTGTCGATCGACGCGTAGTCCTGAAACTCCGCGCCGCCGGCTTCCGCAAGGACCTTCGTGATCGCGGCCGTCAACGTCGTCTTCCCATGGTCAACGTGACCAATCGTGCCAACGTTGCAATGCGGTTTAGTCCGCTGAAACTTTTCCTTCGCCATCGTGTTCTCTCCGTTACCTTAACTTTTCTGTCGCCAATTCCGCTCTCGCCTGCCTTCGCGGGCTCGATCAAGCCAGATTAGCGCGAACCTCTTCGGCCACCGCCTGCGGGACCTGTTCATAATGATCGAAATGCATCGAGTACTGCGCGCGCCCCTGACTCATGGACCGCAACGTATTGATATACCCAAACATATTCGCCAGCGGCACCATGGCGGAAATAACCCGCGCATTACCGCGCTGATCCATCGTGCCCACATGTCCGCGCCGGCTGTTCAGATCGCCGATGATGTCACCCATGTAATCTTCCGGCGTCACCACCTCGACCTTCATGACCGGCTCCAAAAGCCGCGGCGCGGCCTTCGGCATGGCTTCACGGAACGCCGCGCGCGCTGCGATTTCAAACGCCATAACCGAGGAGTCAACGTCGTGACTGGCGCCATCCGTCAGCGTCACCTTGAAATCGATCACCGGGAAACCGGCCAACACGCCCGAGTCGCGCGAGCCCGCAAGCCCCTTTTCCACACCAGGGACATATTCACGCGGCACAGAACTACCGTGCAGCTTGCTTTCAAATTCGTAGCCGAAACCAGGTTCCTGCGGTTCGAACACGAGATTGACGCGGGCGAACTGCCCGGAACCGCCGGTCTGCTTCTTGTGCGTGTAATCGACTTCGATCGTTTTCGTGATGGTTTCACGGTACGCCACCTGCGGCGCGCCGATATTCGCATCGACCTTGAATTCGCGTTTCATGCGATCAACGATGATATCCAGGTGCAATTCGCCCATGCCCTTGATGATCGTCTGGCCGCTTTCCATATCGCTGGAAACCCGGAAACTGGGATCTTCCTGGGCCAACCGGGCCAGGGCCGTCCCCATTTTTTCCTGATCGCTCTTGGTTTTCGGTTCGACCGCGATTTCGATGACCGGTTCCGGGAACACCATACGCTCCAGAATAACCGGCTTTCCGGTATCACAAAGCGTCTCACCCGTCGTCACGTTCTTCAGTCCCGCAAGCGCGACAATATCACCGGCGCATGCTTCCTTAACGTCTTCTCGGTGGTTCGCGTGCATCAGCAACATACGGCCAACGCGTTCCCGATTATCCTTCACCGAGTTCAACACGGAGCCACCGGACGTCATAACGCCCGAATACACGCGCACAAAGGTCAGAGAGCCCACGAACGGGTCCGTCATGATCTTGAACGCCAGCGCCGACAACGGTTCGTCATCGGACGGCAAACGCTCAATCGGCTCGTCGCTATCGACTTCTTCCCCAGCGGTCGCCCCGATGTCCACCGGCGACGGCATGTAATCGACAACCGCGTCCAGCAACGGCTGCACGCCTTTATTCTTGAACGCCGACCCAGTCAGAATCGGCACGAACGCCAACCCAATCGCGCCCTTCCGAATGCAGGCGCGCAACGAATCCGCACTGACATCCTCGCCAGCCAGATACGCTTCCATCACCGCATCGTCTTGCTCAACGGCGAGCTCGACCATCGTTTCGCGGTATTCCGCAGCCTTGTCGATCATATCCTCGGGAATTTCTTCTTCGACGTAATCGGCGCCCATGGATTCATCGTGCCAGCGGATCGCCTTCATCTTGATTAAATCAACGACGCCGGTGAATTCGGCTTCCGAGCCAATCGGCAATTGGGTCACCAACGGAACAGCGCCCAGCCGGTCCTTGATCATCTCGACGCAGCGGTAAAAATCAGCGCCGGTGCGGTCCATCTTATTAACGAAGCACATCCGGGGCACATTATATTTGTCGGCTTGACGCCAGACCGTTTCACTTTGCGGCTCCACCCCGGCGACACTGTCGAACACGGCGACCGCACCGTCCAACACGCGCAAGCTGCGCTCGACTTCAATCGTGAAGTCCACGTGACCGGGCGTGTCGATAATGTTGATGCGATGGTCGCGCCAGAAACATGTCGTCGCGGCGGACGTAATCGTGATGCCGCGCTCCTGCTCCTGCTCCATCCAGTCCATGGTGGCGTTGCCGTCATGGACTTCGCCAATTTTATGAGACCGGCCCGTGTAATACAGAATCCGCTCGGTCGTCGTCGTTTTACCGGCGTC
>JABJJH010000593.1 GCA_018660965.1 Rhodospirillaceae bacterium
CGCGCGTTCAATGGTCAATTTCATAGTTCTATGGTCTTTATGGTCGTGAAGGAATCATTTCGAATGCGTCCGCGGTTAATTTTAGGCGAACCCATCCATAAACATAGCAGAGTCGTCTTGAATCCGCACTACATTTGGTGGCTTTAAACGGCCTAGAGCCGTTAATTTTTACACGGCCTCTTACGGGGCGGCGTATTTTGCGGCGCCTGCGCGCTTTGGCGACGTTTTAGCCTTCCAGCATCCGCCTTAACAGGTCGATGTCTTCGGAAAATGAGCTGTCTGTCGCGCGAAGTTCGTCTATTTTTCGAACCGCGTGCATGACCGTCGTGTGGTCCCGCCCGCCGAATTTGCGTCCAATTTCCGGCAGGGAACGCGGTGTTAATTGCTTGGCCAGATACATCGCAACTTGCCGGGGACGCGCGATCGCGCGCGAGCGCCGTGCCGAATACATCTCGCCAAGCCGGATGTTGTAGTGTTCGGCGACGCGTTTTTGAATTTCCTCAATCGTGACGCGCCGGTCATTCGCACGAAGAATGTCGTGCAGGACTTCTTGTGCGCTGTCGAGGGTGATCGCCCGGCCAACGAGATTGGCGTAAGCGACAATCCGGTTCAACGCGCCTTCGAGTTCACGGACGTTGGAGGTAATCTTGTGGGCGAGAAACTCAAGGACCTTGGGCGGCGCTTCAACGGCCATCCGTTCCGCCTTGGCCTGGAGAATGCCCAGGCGAAGCTCATAGGTCGTGGGGTGGATGTCGGCGACCAATCCCCATCCGAGCCTGGATTTCATGCGTTCTTCCATGCCTTCCAAATCGTTGGGCGATTTGTCGGCGGAAATCACCACCTGCCTGTTTTGATCGACCAGCGCGTTGAAGGTGTGGAAGAACTCTTCCTGCGTGTTGTCCTTGCCGCTGAAAAACTGAACATCGTCAATCATCAAAATATCGACGGAGCGGAACTGTTCCTTGAACGCCATGGTGTCCTTGTAGCGCATGGCGCGGATGAACTGGTACATGAACTTTTCGGCCGATAGATAGATAACCCGCTTGTCGGGCCGCGTCGTTTGAATGTGCCAGGCGATGGCGTGCATGAGGTGCGTTTTGCCAAGCCCGACGCCGCCATAGAGAAACAAAGGGTTGAAGGTTGCGACGTCTGCTTCCGCCACCCGCCGCGCCGCGGCGAAGGCGAGTTCGTTTGGCTTGCCGACAACGAAATTAGAAAAATCGAATCGTGCATCCAAGGGTGCGCCGACATTATCGTCGCGATCGATTCTGGAGGGGCCATTTTGGGCCGAGTCGCTGGCGGACCACGCGCTTGGCCCCACAGCGATTCTGGGCGACGTCACTGGCCGTGACTTGGGAGTCGCGGCGATCGCGCCGGAATGAACGATATCGATGATCCGAATGGCCGGGTCTTCCTCCGACCACAGCTGTAACAATCGCGCGCCGTATTGCTGGTCCACCCAGTCGCGCATGAATTTGGTTGGCGCGGAAATCTGCACAACGCCACGCCCCGCCGAAATCAACGAGACGGGTTTAAGCCAGCTGCGATAGGCGGCTTCCCCGAATTCCGCGCGGAGCTTCGCGCGGACACGAACCCATTGGGGGGCTTGATTGTCTTCCGTCACACTCTGTGTTCCGTCACGATTGAAACCACCCTGTACATGTGAATTGACGGGTAACGCCCACCGATTCAAACTTGCTTTCCACGCCGCCGTCTTCGATCAAACACATCCGGCAGGCCCCGTAACGCCAAAGTTCTCCGGTGCGATTATAAAACGGAAGAGGCCATCCTTAAGTTTAGCCAGCGGTCAGCCTTAAATAAAAAAACAGTATTTCCCCAAGAAATTCAGTGCTGCTGGAATATTTTTTGGAAAATTGGATGTAAATACTCAATAAACCAATATTGTTTTTTCCAAGCCTCGCTAAATGGTTCCCGTTTTACTTTGTTAATAACGCCGTCCCGTGTTTTTATAGTTGGATTGTACTATCGGTGCGTCGGTCGCCTAAGAAGCCAACCTATCGGGGCTTGCGTGTTGGCGCAACAGACTCGAATGGTGAATCGGGTAAAAAATTAAAAATAATTTGTTTGACAAGCGCTAACGCCTTGAAACTTCGTGGAACGAAAATGCGCTGGTCGGGGCCACGAAAAAAGGCCGCAGCAAAATTGCGCGCGGCCTTGTTGGATTCGTCTCCGTCGCCGGAGAATCGATTCGTTTACAGGGCGTTTATTCGCTTGGCCAGCTGGGAAATTTTGCGCGCGGCGGTGTTTTTGTGCAGCAGCCCCCGTTGCGCGCCACCATGCAGCGCCGGCATGGCCTTGCTCATCGCGGTGGCCGCGGCGCCCTTGTCGCCGGTCTCGATCGCTTCCTCGACAAAGCGTACATAGCTCCGCAATTGGCTGCGGCGCGTACGGTTAACCGCCGTGCGGGTCTTGGTCTGGCGAATGCGTTTCTTGGCGGATTGATGTTGCGCCATGGTTTGAATCTCTATCTTTTATGGTGTCCGACGTTCAGCGTGCGGCTTATATCGGCGCGGCGACGGCTCGTCAAGCCCGCGATACGCTTAAAATTTGATCAGGATCCACGGATTAACGGTTCTTGAAGTCGGGTTTGCGTTTTTCGATGAAGGCGGACATGCCTTCGCTCTGGTCTTCGGTGGCGAAGACGGAATGAAACGTGCGGCGTTCGAACAGCACGCCTTCGGCCAGCGTCGTTTCGTAGGCGCGGTTGACCGATTCCTTGGCCATCATCGTGATGGGTCGCGACATCGATGCGATCTTGGCGGCGGTTTTCATGGCGTCGTCCATCAAATCGGCGGCGGCCACGACGCGGCTCACTAAGCCGGATCGCTCGGCTTCCTCGGCGTCCATCATGCGCCCGGTCAGGCACATCTCCATGGCCTTCGCCTTGCCGATGAATCGGGTTAGTCGTTGCGTGCCCCCGGCGCCGGGAATGGCGCCGATGGTGATTTCCGGCTGGCCGAACTTGGCGGTGTCGGCGGCGATGATAATGTCGCACATCATGGCCATTTCGCACCCCCCGCCCAGCGCATAACCCGCGACGGCGGCGATGGTTGGCTTCCGGCACGATGCGACGCGTTCCCATCCAACCGTGATGAAGTCGCTTTCGTAGACGTCCATGTAGGATTTCCCGGCCATTTCCTTGATGTCGGCGCCCGCCGCGAAGGCCTTGTCGGACCCGGTGATGACGATGACGCAAATGTCGTCATCGGCTTCGAACGCGTCCAGC
>JABJJH010000595.1 GCA_018660965.1 Rhodospirillaceae bacterium
ATCGAAGCGCGGCAATCGGGCGAAGGTCAGGTGGTGGACGCCGCCATGGTCGAAGGCTCGGCCTATCTCGGCATGGGGCAGTTCGGGATGGTGGCGACGAACTCGCGCGTCAACCGGCGCGCCGCCAACGCCACCGATGGCGGGTCGCATTTTTACCGGTGTTACAAGACAAGCGACGACAAGTTCGTGTCCATCGCATCCATCGAACGGAAATTCTACGCGAACTTGCTCGACAAGCTCGGTCTGGACCCGGCTGATTTGCCGGAACAGCACGACGAGTCTTCATGGCCGGAAATGTCCAGGAAGTTCGAGGGCATCTTTCGGCAAAAATCCCGCGACGAATGGACCGCGATCATGGAAGGTGTGGATATCTGTTTTGCGCCGGTGCTGGATTTCGAGGAAGCGCCGAGCCATCCGCACAACGTCGCGCGCGGTAATTTTGTCGAGGTGGACGGCGTTGTTCAGCCCCGTCCCGCGCCCCGGTTCAGCCGCACGCAATCGGCGGTGCAGTCCGCCCCGCCGGTTGTCGGCGCCGATACGCGCACCGGCTTGGCGTCCTGGGGTTTCACCGATGGTGAAATCGACGCGCTGGAAGCTGAAAAGGCGATTGGATGGCAAGGTTAGCGGGACGTGGATTTTGAATTCAACGACGAACAGCGTGAAGTTCGCGATCTGATCCGGCGCGTCGCGGCGGACAAGATCGCGCCGCGCGCCAACGAAATCGACGCCACGGCGGAATACCCGCACGATATGTTCGCGTTGCTGAAGGAACTCGGGTTGTTCACGTTGCCGTTTCCCGCCGAATTCAACGGCGCCAACTCCATGTTGTCGGCCTGCATTGCGGTCGAGGAACTGGCGCGCGTTTGTTACAACACCGCCTATCTTCTGGTGGTGCAGTGGACGCCATTCGGCGCGATCCTCGCCGGTGGGACGGACGCGCAGAAGCAGCGTTATCTGCCGGGGCTGGCGTCGGGCGCCTTGCGCGCCGCGTTTTCCCTGACGGAACCGCAAAGCGGGTCGGATGTCGCGGGCATCCAGACGCGCGGGGAGCGGTGCGAGGGCGGTTACCGGCTTAACGGATCTAAAATCTGGTGCACGAATGCGGCGAATTCCGATTTCATCGTTGTCGCGGCGAAATCCGGGGAAGATAAATCCTCGCGCGGGGTCATCAACTTCTTCATCGTCGAACCGGGCATGAAGGGGTTCGAGGTCGGCGCCAAGGAGGATAAGATGGGCGCGCGCGGCATTCCGTCCTGCGCCCTGTTTTTCGACGATGTGTTCGTGCCGGAAGAAAACCGTCTGGGGCCCGAAGGCGAAGGCTTCAAGATCGTGATGGAGGCGCTTAATTTGTCGCGACCGATCATTGGCGCGCGCGGCGTTGGGCTGGCGCAGGGCGCGATGGATCATGCGGCGGACTTCGTTAAAAACCGGCGCGCCTTCGGACAGCAAGTCAGTGACTTTCAGGGAGTGCGGTGGATGCTGGCGGATATGGCGATCCAGACGGACGCCGCGCGCAACCTTGTCTATAAGGTCGCCGCCGCCGTCGATGCGGGCGTTCGCGGGCCGGAACTGGCGTCCATGTCGGCCATCGCCAAATGCCACGCGACCGACACCGCCATGGCCGTGGCGGAAAACGCGGTTCAATTGTTCGGCGCGGCGGGCATTTCGAACGAATATCCCATCAACCGCTATTTCCGCGACGCCAAGGTGCTGCAAATCGTCGAGGGCACGAACCAGATTCAACGCAACATCATCTCGCGCGCGTTGTTGAAATAAGCGCCGCCAACCAGCAATGACACCAGAAACATTAAGGAGAAGAACACTATGGAAACCGTGGGATTAGGCCTTTTTTTCGAAGACTTGCCCGTCGGCAAGACGTTCAAGACCATTGGGCGGACGGTGACGGAAGCCGACATCACCAACTTCATCAACGCCACCGGCATGGTTGAGGTGCTGTTCACCAATATGGAATTTCTGGAGAATGACTCCGACATCAAGGGCCGCCCGGCGCCCGGCGCCTTGGGATACACCTTTGCCGAAGGCCTTCTGGTGCAATCGACGATGCAGCACACCGGCTATGCGTTTCTTCATATGGAGATGGAGGTCAAGGCGCCGATCCTGGCGGGCGATACGATCCACGTTGAATGCGAGGTCACCGAGTCGCGGCGCAGCAAGAGCCGTCCGGGGCGCGGCCTTGTTCGGACGCGCAACAATATCGTCAAGCAGGACGGCACGGTCGCGATCGTCTACACGCCGTTGCGAATGGTTAAGGCGCGCAGCGACAAACCGGAGGCATAGTCATGGCGTTGCCATTGGACAGTGGTTTGAAAGTGGGCGTACAGACAATTCACCGGCGCACCGAGCCCGCCGTTGGCGTCTGGGAACCCCGGATCGACCAGCTCGTCGAAATCGTCGAGCTGGTGGACCGGTGCGGGTATGATTCAATCTGGATGGGCGATCATGTGTCGTTCCCCATTCCCATGATGGATCCGTTGTTGATGATCGCGCAGGCGGCCGTGGTGAGCCGCCGCTTGACCTTTGGCACCGGGGTTTACCTGTTGCCGTTGCGCCATCCGGCGCCGGTGGCGAAACAGGTGTCCACCCTCGACCACCTGACCGAGGGACGGTTGATTTTCGGCGTCGGCGTCGGCGGTGAATTTCCCAAGGAATACGAACTCTGCGGCGTCCCCATCACCGAACGCGGCGCGCGGTTGAGTGAAGGCATTAAAGTCCTCAAAAAGCTGTGGTCGGGCGAAGCGGTGTCACATTCCAGCAAGTTTTATAGTTTCGAGGACGTTCCGATGCAGCCGCCCGCTCGTCAGGTTGGCGGCCCGCCGATTTGGTGCGGTGGTCGGTCTGACGCGGCGTTACGCCGGGCCGGGCGGTTGTCGGACGGGTATGTGTCCTATGTCATCACGCCGGACATGTTCGCCGACGCGCTGGGAAAAATCGAGGTGGCGGCCCAGGAGGTTGACCGGAGTATCGAGTCCTTCGGGACCGGCCATCTGTTGTTCATGCGCATCGACGACACCTATGAAAAAGCGCTGGACGTGGCGACCGAAACGCTGAGCGTCCGTTACGCAATGGATTTCCGCAAAGCCGCCCAGCGCTACGCCGCGCTGGGCACACCGGCGCAGGTCGCGGAAAAAATTCGTGAATTCCATGCGGCGGGCGTGCGCCATATAATGCTCGATCTGTTGGGGCCTTTTGAGGAACGCACCGCCCAGATTGAACGGTTCGCGGCGGAAGCGCTGCCCCTGCTGGATGATTTAAGGTAGAGGACGATCACGTGAGCGAAATTGAAATCCGGCCCGTTTCGGGTGCGCTGGGCGCGGAAATAAGCGGCGTTGATTTATCCAGAGACCTGGATGAATCGACGGTCGATCAGCTTAAGGACGCCTTCCACGAAAACCTCGTGTTGTTTTTCCGCGGCCAGGATATTGCGCCGGGCCGATTCCTGGAATTCGCCGGATACTTCGGCGAGGTTATTCCCTATCCGATGGTGAAGGGGCTGGACGATTATCCGGACATCGTTCCGGTCTTGAAGCTGCCGCACGAGACGGTCAATTTCGGCGGCATCTGGCACACAGACACGGCGTATCTTGAAATGCCGCCCATGGCGTCGCTGTTGATCGCGCGGGAATTGCCGCCGATAGGCGGCGATACGCTGTGGTCGAACATGTATCTGGCCTATGAGACCCTGTCGGACGGCATGAAGCGGATGCTGGACGGCATGACCGCCGTTAACAGTTCAGCCAAGGGCAAGGCCGCCGTGACGCGGGAAGACAGGCGCAAGACGGCGGCGAAAAACGACGCGGGGGAAACGCCGGAAGCAGTGCATCCGGTGGTGCGCACGCATCCGGTCACGGGCCACAAGGCGCTGTATGTCAATTACGGGCACACGACCCGGTTCAGCGGTATGACCGAAGCCGAAAGCGCGCCGATTCTGGACTATTTGTTCACGCACCAAATTCGACCGGAATTCACCTGCCGGTTTACCTGGCGACCGGGCGACATCGCGTTCTGGGACAATCGCGCGTCCCAGCATTTACCGCTGAACGATTATCACGGATACAAGCGATTGTTGCACCGGATAACCCTGGCAGGCGACCGCCCGGTTTAACGTCTTCGGGCGACCGACCAGTTTAACGCCTCTACGCGACCTGTTGTTTCGCCGGGACCTTGATATCAAGGAAACGCGCAGCGTTCAGGCCCAATATCTTGGCGCGCTGTTTGTCATTCAACATGTCCATCGTGCGTTCGATGGCTTCGGCGGAATGCGGCCAGGTGCCTTCGTGATGGGGGTAATCGTTGGCCCACATGAAGTTGTCCACCAGATCGTAGCGTTCCGCCAGATGCAGGCCGGATGGGTCTTCCTGGAAGCTCGCGAAGCCATGCTCGCGGTAATAATCGCTGGGCAGACCCTGCAATTTGGGGCGCGTCCACATGTGGTGCTTGCGATGGGCTTCGTCCATGGCGTCCAACAGCCAGGGTATCCAGCCGATGCCCGCTTCGATCGTCGCAAACTTGAGTTCGGGGAAGCGTTCCAACACGCCCGATGAACATAAATTCGCGACCGGTTCGATGGTCGGCGACAGCGAGTGGGTGACGTAGTTGATGATCGCGCCACCATTGCCGCGCGAGGCGCGCGGGTCGCGACCTGTCGAGACATGAAAGGTGATCGGCAGGTTGGTTTCTTCCAGCAGCGCCCACATGGGGTCGAAATGCGGCAAGTTGTAATTCACGTCGTCGATGTTATGGGCGCCCCACATGGGTTTGCAGGGCAAAGTCACCGTCTTGAAACCCAGTTTCGCGACGCGGGTAATTTCTTTCAGGGAGCCTTCAAGGTCGCCCGTCGCCAGGGCGGCGGACGGCACGAAGACTTCGGGGTGCGACGAATATTGTTCGTGCGCCCAATCGTTCCAAACCCGGCATTGCGCCGTGGCGAATACAGGATCCGGCGTTGCCCACATGCCAAGTCCCTTGTTCGGGAAAATCAATTCGACGTCGATGCCGTCTTCCTTGTTGTCCAGGATGCGTTTGTCGATGTCGGCGCCCGCCTGGGCCCGCAACTGGTCTTCGCCTTCGAAGCTGGAAATCCGCAGCCGGTCGGGGCGATGACCTTCGGATACGCGCCACTGGACCCCGTTTTCGTCGGTTTCCACATGGGGCACCCGGTCGCGATATTCCGGCTCAATGCGCGTCGCCCAAAGGTCGGGGGGTTCGTTCGCATGACAATCAGCGGAGACGATGAAGTATTTTTTCGCCGCTCCCGCGCGCGGGGACATTTCCCACCCGCTGTCTCCGGGGCTTTCAAGGCGCCAAAGGTTTTCCTCGTTGATCTGAAAGTCGTCCATGAGTCCTCTCCCTTAACGATGGTATGGTTTAGCTATATGCCCATTGCAAAAGCGTGAATGGCGGGTCGTTGTCCTTGTGATGTTCGTACACGGCGTTTACCTCGGCCCCGATGCGGACATCCTGTTCCGGGTCGCCCAGTAGATTGCCGATCATCCTGATGTTTCCGTATTCCGGCATTTCCACCAGCACGACGATGTAAGGGCCCTGGTCCTTTAACGCCGGATGCACAGGATGCCAGACCCGTTCCCAGCTATAGATACGCCCTTGTCCTTCAACCTTGGTCCATGTCAGGTCGAAGGAATGGCATTTGTGGCATATCCATTCCGGACCCCATTGCCAATTCTGGCACTTGTCGCAACGCTGCACGAAGATTTCTTCGCGTTGCAGGCCTTCCCAATAAGGGCGGCTTAATCCGTCGGTTTCGGGAACCGGGGCGGGCAGACCTTCGTCGAGATAATAAGCGCGTTCCGACATTATAGCGTGGCCTCCGACCCGAATATCAAGCTGCTGACCGGCGTCACCATGGGACCGGAACAGACGATGGAAACGTTGACGTTGGCGACCGGATTGGGCGAGTCGCCGCGAATTTGCCGGATAGCTTCCAGTTGAAGCTCCAACCCGTGCATGTAGCATTCCGCCAGATTGCCGCCGCTGGTGTTCAACGGCATCTTGCCCGTCGGCGCCAGCAAATTTTCAACCTTCAGGAAGTCGTTGGCTTCTTCCGGCGCGAAAAAGCCGTGTTCAACCAAACTCATCAGAACGCCGCCGGTGAAGTTTTCGTAGTTTTGCACCACGTCCACGTCTTTCGGCGTCACTTGCGCCATTTCGTATAGATGCGGCGCGACGCTGGAAAAGCTGGAACTGGCGTAGTTTGGCGCGTTGTGCGAGGGCGCCGCGCAGCGATGGTCGGACCCCGCCGCGACGCCCAGAAGATAGGACGGCGTGTGCGGCAAATCCTTCGCCCGGTCGGCGGGCACGACGATCAACGCCGCCGCGCCGTCGTTTTCCATGCAGCAGTCGAACAGTCGGAACGGTTCGACGATCCAGCGTGAATTGTCGTATTTTTCTTCATCCAGGGGACGCCCGTTCATGACCGCGCGCGGGTTGTTCTGGGCGTGGTGATAGGACGCCATGGCGATAGCGCGCTGGGCTTCCTGCCGCACCCCATGGTCGTGCATGAAGCGCATCATCTTCATAGCGTAGCGTTGCCCAGGCGATAACAGGCCATAGGGATTGGCCATGGCCATATCGCCGGAAATCGTCGGCGTTTGGGCCCCTTGCCCGAACCGCGCGAATTGGCCTTGCGCCAAGGCCCGGAACACGACGACGCAATCGGCCATGCCACCCGCCACCGCCGCCGCCGCGTTGCCGACCGCCGCTGCTCCGCCGCCGCCGCCGCCGCCCCATTGCATATTGGAAAAGCGCAGTTCTTTCGTTCCCAGGGCCGCCGCCAGCCGGGACGGGTCGTTCCGGTCGTTGGAATAAGACGAAAACCCGTCGATGTCGCGCGGGTCGATCCCGGCGTCTTCGCAGGCGGCCAGAATCGCCATCAAGGCCAGTTTGAATTCCGATTCTGGCGCCTGGCCATGCTTGTAATAGGTTGTTTCGCCGATCCCGGCGATGGCGGTTTTCCCCCGCAGACTGCGCTCGCTCATAATATTCCGATCCATCCCCTCATGCATCCATTAAAAATTGTAGCGTATGGTTGTGGGGGCGTACAAGGTTGTCCGCACAATGCGCTCTGGTATAAGACGGGCGCGTAACTTCACGTCATCGCGAATAAGGAACGAATGGGCATGACAACCGAAACGCCCGAGGAATTGACCGCGCCGGGAATCGGCTTTTTCGAAAAATGGCTGACCGTGTGGGTGGCGCTGTGCATCGTGGTGGGAATCAGCCTGGGTAATTTAATGCCCGGCGCCTTTGAAGTCCTGGCCGGTTGGGAATACGCATCGGTTAATCTGGTGGTGGCGGTGCTGATCTGGGCGATGGTGTATCCCATGATGGTCGCCGTCGATTTCGCCAGTTTGCGCCATATCGGCGACCGGCCCAAAGGGTTGATCGTGACCATCGTGGTGAACTGGCTGATCAAACCGTTCACGATGGCGGCGCTCGGGGTGCTGTTTTTTGAATATCTGTTCGCTGATTGGATCGAGCCAAAAGACGCGCAGGAATACATCGCGGGCCTGATCTTGCTGGGGGCGGCGCCGTGTACGGCGATGGTGTTTGTCTGGTCGCAACTGACGCGCGGCGACCCCGCCTACACGCTGGTGCAGGTGTCGGTGAATGACGTGATCATGGTCTTCGCCTTCGCGCCCATCGTCGCCTTTTTGCTCGGCGTGACCGATATTACGGTGCCGTGGGAAACGCTGTGGCTGTCCGTGGGGTTGTATGTAGTTATTCCGCTTGTCGCCGGGGCGCTTACGCGCCGCTGGATCGTGTCGCACAGCAATCGGGATGGGGGTGGCGGAGACGTGGCGGTGTCGCGCTTCACCGATGCGGTCAAACCTTATTCCGTCATGGGATTGCTGGCGACGGTGGTGTTGCTGTTCGGATTTCAGGGGCAAGTGATTCTGGACCGGCCTGTGTTGATCGGCTTGATCGCGGTTCCGCTGGTCCTGCAATCCTATGGCATCTTCGTTGTCGCCTATGTCGCGGCGTGGGCGTGGCGCATTCCCTTCAACGTGGCGGCGCCGTGCGCCTTGATCGGGACATCGAATTTCTTCGAACTGGCGGTCGCGGTGGCGATAAGCCTGTTCGGGTTGGATTCGGGCGCGGCCCTAGCCACGGTGGTCGGCGTGTTGGTTGAAGTGCCAGTCATGTTGTCGCTGGTCGCGTTGGCCAACCGCACGCGCGGCCTGTTCCCGGCGGCGTAAGGAGAACACCGCGTGTTAGGCCTGCCCATTGATATGCTGTTGCTGCTCGGCGGCGCGACCGTGCTTGCGGCCATGCTGCAAACGGCGACCGGCATTGGCTTCGGCTTGATCGCGGGACCGTTCGTGCTGATGGCCTTGCAGGGGCGTGACGCCATCGAGGCCACGGCGTTGCTGAGCCTGTTGATTACGCTCGTTCTCGCACCCAAACTCTTACCCGATGTAAATCGCCGCGATCTGGTGAATTTGACCATTGGATGCGCCGTAGGTTTGCCCGTGGGGCTGCTAATTTATCTCCATGCGGACGTGCTGGTGTTGAAACTGGGGGCGGCGGCGCTGATTGTGATGGTCCTGGGCATGACGTTTTTTCCCGTTCGACCGGCCAATGCGGGCGGGGGAACATTTGAACGGTCGGGCGGCGTCGCCGCCGGTGTTTCCGCCGGTGTGTTTGGCGCCTGTCTGGCGATGCCGGGACCGGTGGCGGCGGTGTTTCTCGTTCGCCGGGGCCGCGGGAAAGTCGCGATCCGGGCGACGATGTTGACGTTCTTTGTCTTTGCCTTGGGCGCTTCGTTGGGTTTGCAAATAATCGTCGATGGGCTCTCTACAAGGGTGCTCGAAGTTTCCGCGCTACTGGCCCCGGCCTGCGCGGTTGGTTTGGTCATTGGCCATTTCGCGGTCAAGCGGGTTAGCGAACAGGCCTTCCTGCGGTTGCTTCAAATTGTGCTTGCGGGAACGGTGATAAGCCTTCTCGCGTCGTCGTATTCAGAGTTGGTTGTTTAGGCCTGCACCCAGAAAACATACATGCCTTCGAAGGCGTCGGGGTTTTCGGCCTCGAAGTCGATCCACGCATCCAAATCGCCGCGCGCATCCTGCCCATGCCTTTCGATAAACCGGGCGTTGATCACCGGTGGCGCATCGAAGCGCAGGAACCGCAAACCCTGTTGGCCGATGAAGTCCCGTATTTCGGTCAGGGACAGTGGAATTTCATGGACGTTGAACAGCAGGTCGCGAAGGTTGGACGTTGTGTTGAAATCCGCCGATTGCACGATAGCCCGTTCGAAGTCATCTCGAGGCGATTGGATCATGTTGCGGCGCAGGATTTTCACCGCGTTGTCATCGAGGGGAGCGCCGCCTTGTTCAAGCGCGGCCCTGAATTGCGATAACCCCGCCCGCGCGGTCGCGCTATAGAGGCCGACCGTCATCAAACCACCGGGTTTCAGGGCGCCGAGCAGCGTTTCCCAGCTTTTCAGCGGATCGGCGGTGTGGTGCAGCACGCCGATGGATTCGATGATGTCGAAGGATCGGTCCAGCGCGTCGATTTCCAAAAGATCGGACTGCACAAGGCTCAAATTTCGCACGGCGAAGGCTTCCGCCATGGTCGCTGCATAGGCCAGACTCGCGCGGCTCAAATCGATGCCTAAAACCCTGGCTTTGCCGCCATAGCCAAGCGCCGAGGCGATGGCGTGCTGGCCGGTGCCGCAGCCCGCGATCAGAACATCCGGTCTCTTGGCGCCGTGCAGTCGGTTGTCGCTGGACAAGGCGCGGACCATTGCAAGATGATCGCCGCCATTGGGAACGCTCAGGCTAGTCCAGCGGGGGTAGGGGAATTCGGCGTATTGCGCGCCAACCTTCAAGGAGATGTCATCGGTGATGACGCTGTTGGACGGGATCGTCGCAGTGGCTTCTTGGAGCCGTGCGACGGCGCAGCGCTGGTTCTCAACCCATTTTCGCAAATCGACATGGACAATGCTTGTCGCCGAAAGTTCATCAATGGTCGCGTAACCCCCATAAAGAGCGTGCAGCGCGAGGTTTGCGTCGTTCAGAGGAAGCTTCTTTAACATCGCGATTTCGGACTTGTCTTGCGACCAGACGCCTTCGTTCAAATCGACTTGGCGGATCATCGCGAGCGCGATGCGCATCGCCGGGTCATCGTCTAATTGCGCCGGTTCGCGCAACAATTCGGCACGAACGGCGATCAACAGCGATTCCAGGCTGAACGCCTGAATCGGGTCCGTCTCCAATGCGGTGATGAACAAGGCGTCATCGGCGATTTCTTCCACCGCATTCAGGAACATCCGGGCCGCTGTGTCCCAGTGGCCGGTTTCCCCGGCGCCGATAATGTTGATCAAGGGCCATCGGCTCATGGCCTTGAACATCGCGATGCGCGACAGCG
>JABJJH010000597.1 GCA_018660965.1 Rhodospirillaceae bacterium
CAGATTACCTTGGCCCCGGCAGGATCCATATAAGCCGCCGCCATGCCGCAACCGGCGGCCTGCCCGACGCACCAGGCGACGCTGGCGTCGTATTGCGCGATGGCGTTCATGGTTTGCGCGAACATGGACGGCGCGACTTCGAAACCGCCATAGGCGCGCGGCAACAACATCCGGAATAAACCGGCCTCGTGCAAACCGTCCAGCAGTTCCGCGGGCAGGCGCTTGGTGCTTTCAATTTCTGCGATCGATTTTTCAATTAGCGGTCCAAGCGCATGGGCCCGTTCGATAAAATTGATGTCCGCCGGCTCCAAGGTGACCATGCTGGCTAGTTCCATTTAAATTCCCCTTTATTCGATCAACCGGAACCGGGTTCCGCAGATGATTTTGGTTTCTTCGACGTATTGCGCCCCGGGTTGCACACCGGGCGTCATCTTCAAATCAACTCCACCCAGGCCTTCGCCCCGTCCGTCCGCGACGGGGACAAATCGCAGCGTTGCGTTGTCGAGTTGTAATGCCGCGACGCCATCGTTCCCGGTTTTTGGGGCGATGTCCAGGATTGCGCCCCACCGCGCCGCCAGCCCCGCCGGGTCGTCGCTTTGCAGTTCAGCCCCGGTCATGGCGGTCGTGACATCGGTGCGCACGGCGCGCTTCCAATCGTCCCCAGCGGGACGCCAGGGCGAATCCGACGCGTCGTCGCCGTCGTTACGGTCGATTTCCAACATGGCGCCGCCGGTGTCCCGGGGGTGCAGCTGGATTCCATAAAAGTCGTCGTGGTCATGGGTGTTGATGACGCGGACGCCCGCGGCTTCAATTTGCGCACGGCGGGTTAGAACATCGTCGCTTTGCAGGATGACCATATACCCGCCGTCGCCGTTGCGCCGGTCGAGATAGCGTTCGGCGGCGGTGTTTGGCGCGACTGGGGCGACAATTTCAAGAAAATCGTTTCCAATCGGCAGAAGCGCGTTTTCCAGGCCGTACTTCGCAACGCCGGGGTCCTGAAAGCAGGTCGCCAGTCCGAACGCGGATTCAAGATCCGCGACCGCCGGTTTCAGGCGACGGGCGACCAGACATATTTGGCGAAGCCGCAACATGGTTCTCGGTCCTCCCAACCAAGGGACGGCTATTTTGAAACGGTTACCGGCCTTTGTACACCGGGGGACGCTTTTCAACGAAGGCGCGGGCGGCTTCCTTGTGGTCTTCGGTCAGGCTGGTGGCCGAATGATGCGTCGCCTCCATATCGAACAATTCGCTCAACGAACCCGATTCCGCCGCGTTCAGATTCTTCTTGATATAACCCAGCGTAATGGCCGGTCCATCGGCCAAACGTCTAGCTATTGCATGGGTTTCGGCCTCCAGCGCCGTGTCGGGAACGACCCTGGTGACAAGGTTGAACGATAGCGCCTCCGCCGCGCCCACAATGTCGGACAACAGGTACATCTCGCGGGCTTTCGCCGTTCCGACAAGCTGCGTCAAAAAGTAGCTGCCGCCAAAATCGCCGGACAGCCCGACGCGGGCGAATGCGGTGGTGAATTTCGTGGTGTCGCTGGCGATCCGCAAATCGCAGGCCAGCGCCAGCGACATGCCCGCCCCGGCGGCGGGGCCGCGCATCATGGCGATGGTCGGTTTGGGCGTTTCATGCAGCAACCGGCTGACCTCCATGCGCTGGCGCAGGGTGCGCGTGCGCTCGGACAGCGGTAGCGCATCGTCGGAAGTCGCGTTCATGTTCTTGACGTCGCCGCCCGCACAAAACCCGCGCCCCGCCCCGGTCAGTACGATAACCCGCGCCGTTGGGTCGGCGGCCAGACGGGTAACCGCGGCGGACATATCGTCCAGCATGTCCCGATTCAGCGCGTTTAACGCTTCCGGGCGGTTCATGGTTATGGTAACAACGCCATTATCAGCGGATTCTAAAAGTACTTTCGACATTTTGGCGATACTCTTTCGGTAATATCGGTATTCACGATGTGGTTTTCAGTAAACTTCATCCAAATGCGGGACGGACGGGCGTTAATGGTGGGTTAATGTTTCCGCAGTTAAGTTTAGTGTTATCCCGTTGGACGCACCAACCGTAAATCAAATCGCGGCCACAGGGAAAATTGAAAGGAACATCGACATGGCCATTGAAGCCGTTGCCCAGAGTGCTCCGTTACAATCAAGCGCTCAGGCGCCCAAACCCTCCGTTGACCAGGACAAGCAATCCGCCAGCGTCTCGCTGGACTCCGGCAAGACCGGTGGATCGGCGACCGAGGCTTCGCAAACCGATGGTGGTCGCCTGGTCGATGTATACGCCTGACCAGGCGTTACCCCACTCGTCCGCAAACAATCAGACCCCTTGCGCGCTCGGCGCAAGGGGCTTTTGCGTTATAACGTCAACGCACGAGTGGCGCGTATTCATCCAGTAATTTCAAGACCGTATCGCGATCCGCCGACGGCAATCCCAGGATTGCGCGGTCAATTCCGGCGTTTTCGTATTGATCGAGTCCCGCCTTGTCGGTTGGGGCGCGGAACACGCTGACCGACAGGCTCGCCATGTCGCGCCCGGCTTCGTCGGCGACTGCTTTTAGCCGCGCCATGCTTTCCATCGGGTCGAAGGCGGGGCCGCCCCGCGGAAACCAGCCGTCGCAAAAGTCGACGACCCGGCGCAAGGTGTGAATGGACTCGCCGCCCAGCACGACGGGGGGGTGCGGCTTTTGCGTTGGTTTCGGGTACGACCAGGACGGGCCGAAATTCACCATCTCGCCTTCAAACGACGCCTCCTCCTCGGTCCATAACGCCTTCATGGCGAGCACCCGTTCGCGCAACAGCTTGAACCGGGTTTTGTATTCCGCGCCGTGATCGTTCATTTCCTCGACGTTCCAGCCACCGCCGATGCCGAAAATGAACCGCCCGCCGGACATCATATCCAGGCTCGCGACCGATTTCGCAGTGACGATGGGGTCACGTTGTGGAATCAGGCAAATGCCGGTGCCGAGCTTTAAATTCGTCGTGACTCCCGCCGCGAAGGACAACGCCACAAACGGGTCATGCGTATGTCTGTATTCCTGCGGCAGGGGTTTGGAGCCGTCGCCCCACGGCGATATCCGGCTGGTCGGGATATGCGTGTGCTCGGGCAGGAACAGAGATTCGAAGCCACGTTCCTCCAACGCCTGGGCGAGTTCGCGAATGTCGATGCTGTAATCGGTGTCGAAAATAAAAACGCCGGTTTTCATGATTGCTCCTTAAGAGGTTTGATTGGCGCGCACGAATGCGCCTTGTTTGGTCAGGGCGGATTGCAGGTCGCCGATGTCGAGGTCGCGCGGCGCGACGCCGCTATTGGCGCTGAGCGCGGCGGCCGCCCCGGCGGCGTGTCCGGTCAGCCAGCATTGCGGAATTTCGCGCATGAAGGTGTGCGTTTGCGAATCGGTGGAGATATGCCGCCCCGCAACCAGAAGATTGTCGGTCTTGAGGGGCAGTAACGCGCCATAGGGGACGGAAACTTCGGGCAGATTCGGGCTGAGGCTGGGACTGACGCCGATTTCGTCGGGCAGGATGACGCCGGATTTGGTGCCGGTCCCGGTCATCACGTCGCGCCCGGCCAGGCGTCGGCTGTGCCGTGCGCCAAGCTGCGGCGCGGTCAGCATGATCCAGGCGTCCTCGAACCCCGGCGCGCGGCGGCGGAAATAATCCAACAACTCGACGATGCTTTTGCGCGACAGGATTTCCAGCGCCGTCAAATCGTCCACCTTCAACACGTTGAACCCGGAAAACCGGGGGCCCATGAACACCACCGTGTCGTCGCGCCACCCGGCCATGGGCAGGATGAAGTGGCTGGTCTCGGTCCGGCCCCCCCGCATGAATTCGCGAAACCCGTCCGGGTCCTGCGCGCGAAATTGCAGCCAGCGCGGCACGTCGACCCCGCCCATCAGGGATGCGGTGTTGGCGCAATGGTGGATGTCGTCGCTTTCCGCGTCACCGTCGAAATCTTCGCCCGCTTGCGCGAACATGTCGCCGTCTCCGGTGGTGTCCACGACCACTTTGGCGCGGACCGCCATGCGCCCCTGTTTGGATTCCAGAATTGCGCCCGTCGCCTTTCCGTCCTCAACCAGTGGGGCCGTGACCCAGGAATGCAGCAACAACTCAACGCCGGAGTCCTCGACCATATTCAGCGCAACAATCTTCAGCCATTCCGGGTCGATCATCGGCGCCCAGGTCACCGTGCCGTGAAAGGCGGTGTGGCGCGGCGCCCATTGCGACACCAGCGCTTCGTCGCGTGACCCCCAATCGGCGCGTTTCGGTCCCCGGATGGCGTCGCTGGGCAACCGGTCGAGCATTTCCGCCGCCATGCCCTGGATCAGATGTTCGCCGCCCCAGCCGCTCATGCGGTCGATCCAGACCACCAGCCCGCCGGTCGATAGGCCGCCCAGATGATTATAACGCTCCGCCAGGATCACCCGCGCGCCCAGCCGTGCGGCGGCGACCGCCGCGGTGACGCCCGCCGGACCGCCGCCCACCACCAGCACGTCGGTTTCAGCGAAGACCGGCACGGCGCGCGCCGGTTCGCTGACCACGCCCAGATCAGGCCGGTCGCGCCGGTTCACCGTCTCGCGTCCATTGTAAACGCCGCGCGGGTTCGGGTCGTCGCCGCTGGCGCGAACGCTGCGGGCGACGGTGTTGTCTGGGTTTTTGTCCTGCGCCATGACCGGGGCCCCTCGTGGTCGCTGATGATCCGTTGGTATTAGAACAATCGCGATGGCGCTTGTCCACGACGCTGCCTAATTGAGTGGGCTTCAAACGGCGCGGGTGAGATATTCTCAAGCGCACTTGAATTATTATCCATGTAAGGGCGACGGATTTGAGTGTTAAGAATGCAGGGCGGCGCGCTTCATAATATTGGCTATGGAAAAGGAAAAAATATGAGCAAACGCATCGACGCATCAAAAATACCATTTGTCGTCGGGACGCTGTACCCGTCGCCCTTCGATCTGGTGTGCCGGGCGCGGGGGCGAAAAAAGCTCGGCGACGAAGCCGGGCTGACGCAATTCGGCGTCAATCAGGTGCGGTTGCCGCCCGATACATGGTCCAGCCAGCGCCATTGGCATACGCGCTCGGACGAGCTGATTTATATTCTGAGCGGCGAGGTGGTGCTGGTCACCGATGACGGCGAGGAAACCCTGGTCGCGGGCGACGCCGCCGGGTTCAAGGCGGGCGACGACGATGGGCATTGTTTTCAAAACCGCTCGACGGACGACGTGATCATTCTCGAAATCGGCACGCGTTTCGATGACGATGTCGGGTATTATTCGGATGTCGACATGGTGGCTCGCATGGACGGCGACCCCGCAATCTACACGCGTCGGGACGGTTCGCCCTACACCGATATCAAACGGCGCGGTCCGGACGATGACTAAGCCCCGGGACTTTAACCGGGACGCGTAAACTAAATTCACTAAAGTGTAGGGCCGCCGCAAGAAACGGGTCGTGACAAACGGCGGGGCATGCTTACTCCACGGGGATGTTACAACTCTGGAGTTCGCCCATGCCGCAACCGACCAACCCGGCGATCAGCGCCGCGCCGGACTCGCCGTTTGCGTGGCGAATGGCGGCGGCGGCCTTTACCGCCGGGTTTGTTGTGTTTGGAATCGTTTACAGCTTCGGCGTCTATTTGCAGCCGATGACGGACGAATTTCAGGCGAGCCGCGTCGCCGCCTCGGCGCTTTACTCGATTGCGAGCCTCGTATGGTACGTTCTGGGGCCGTTCACCGGGCATCTAAGCGACCGTTTCGGACCCCGAATCATGGTCCTTGTCGGCGCCGTTTCCATGGGCGCCGGTCTTGCCCTGACCGCCGCCATCGATCAGCTTTGGATCGCTTATCTGACATATGGCGTCGGCGTGGGTTTTGGCGCGGCCTGCGCTTACGTGCCGACGCTGGCCAACCTTGGCGGCTGGTTTGTCCGGCGGCGCAACATGGCGTTCGCAATCGCCGCCGCAGGGACCGGGTGCGGCATGCTGATCATACCGCCGTTGGCCGCTTTCCTGATTAGCCGATTTGGCTGGCGTTTCGCGGATATTGTACTGGGCGCGGGCAGCGCATTACTGCTTTCGGCGTGCGCCCTGATCCTGACGGCGCCACCCATCTCCGGCAAAGCCATGCCCAAGCGGTCGTTGCGCCCGGTCCTGGGCTCAAGTGAATTTTTGATGCTGTACGTTTCGTGGATGCTCGCCACGACGGCGCTCTTCATAACCTTTGTTTTCTTGCCGCAATTCGCGGTCATTCACGGCGCCGACCCGGTGGCGGCGTCGGCGCTGTTGTCCATTCTCGCCGGCGCCGGCGTATTGGGGCGTCTCGGCATGGGTGTCCTTAGCGACAGGGTGGGCGGCTTGCGACTTTTTAAAGGCGCGGTTCTGGTAATGGCGGCCAGCTACATAATTTGGCTGGTCACGCCGGGATATTGGGGACTGGCGGCTTTCGCGGTTATTCTTGGTCTGGCGTATGGAATTCGAATCGCCCTGGCGCCGATCGTGCTGATCGACTTTTTCGGGGTTCAGGGTTTCGGCGCGCTGTTGGGCGTCTTTTTTACATCGACTGGAATAGCGGCTGTTCTGGGGCCGATGCTGGCCGGTTACATCATCGATTCTTCGGGTGGTTATCGCGGGGCCATCGTCTTCGCCACGGCGTTGGCCGTTCTTGGTTTTGTCGTCGCCCTGCCCTTAAATAAACGGGCTTGAACAGGCGCACCTAAACCAACCCGCTCTTCTCCGCGATGGGTGGGTGTTCCTTCACCGCGTCTTCGTTGACGTCGGCGCCCCAGCCTGGGCCCGGCAGCAGCGTCATGCAGCCGTTTTCGATCACCGGTTTTTCGGTCAGAAAGTCATAGGCCCAGGGGACCTGCACGTTGTCGATTTCCATGACCCGGAAATTGGGAACGACGCCGCAAAACGCCGCCGTGATCAAGGTGCCGATGGGGCCGCTGTAATTGTGGCTGGCGACGTTGATTTCGAACGCGTCGCTCAACGCCGCCATGCGCAGGGATTCCAGGATGCCGTTATACATTGCGTCGATGATGACGACGTCGACCGATTGGTGGTCCAGGAAGGGCCGCAATTGCCGCATCCCGGTCAGGGTTTCGCACGACGCGATGGGGGTGGTCGTCCCCGCGCGCAGTTGGGCGAGCGCGGTGGCGTCGAAATTATCGACTTCGAGCCATTCCAGGTCGAGCGGCTCCAACGCGCGGCCCATGCGCAAAAACCCTTCCATGCGGAAGTTGAAATTGGTGTCCAGATGCAGCCCGATCCCCGGCCCGGCGCCGTCGCGGAAGGCCTGCATCTGGTCGACGGCGGCGTGGATCGCGGCGCGCATCGGGTTGCGGTCGGCGTCGCCGTTTCCACCAACCCAACCCGGTCCGTACAAATAGGTTTTTTCCCGGTCGAACATCATCAAATTGCATTTCAGCGCGTGGTATCCCGACGCCTTGACCCGTTGTCCCAGCGCCTTGATGTCGTCGAGCGAGCGAATTGGATCGACGCCGAGCAATTCATGGTTGGTGACGTGATACGAACCGCAATGCGACCAGTACATCCGGATCGGATCGCGCAAGGCGCCGCCCAGCATTTCATGCACCGATACGCCCAGCGCCTTGGCCTTGATGTCGACCAGCGCATTTTCCATCGGACCGATGGCGCGCGCCGCAGCCCCGATTGAAACGCCCCAGCTGCGCCGTCGCAATTCCTCTATCGCGGCCTGTACGTTGCGCGGATCCTTGCCGATCAGATGTTTGCCGATGTGGCGGATCAGCGGCGCTATGGCGCCCCCGACATTGCCTTCGGAAAAATCCGCCCAGCCGGTCAGACCCTCGTCGGTGCTGACTTTCAGAAAGTTAAAATTGCGCCACCCCGCGCCCGCGACGAGAATATCGACTGCCGTGATTTTCATGGCTGGTTTCCCCTTTAGTCCTGATTCGGCGTTTCGACATTATCCTAACCGCCGGGACGCCCTGAGGACAAAGGCCTTGTTTCCGAAAATGCATAAGGCAGGATAGCCAACCGTCCAGGACCGTAAATCGAAAGAGGAAACCCATGACTCTTGCTGATCATACGCATGCCCGTTGGGGCGCCGGCGACCAAATTGGCGCGGCCAATCTGATGACCCCGGAATGCCGCCTGGCGGCCTTGGCGCTGGTGCGCGCGGGGACGGTGTATTCGATGGGCCGTGAAATCAGCGCCGCGTCGCCGTACATGGCGCCGGCGCAGACGCCGTTCGTGTTGACCACGGCGGCGACTTGGCGCAATTCGATCAAACGCCGCCGCGCCATGGGCGCGGAAAACGACGCCGGGTCCAATTTGGAGCGCATCGAAATGAACGTGCATACCGGCACGCATATCGACGCGCTGGGCCATTTTTCCATCGGCGAGGAATTGTATGGCGGGCGAATCGCGGCGGACTTCGTCAGCGATACCGGCCTGATCGACATCGGAATCGAACAATGCCCGCCGATTATCACGCGCGGGGTTTGCCTTGATTTGTCGGGGCTGGATGGCGGCCCGTTTCTGGAACCCGGTCGCGCCATCGGTCCGGACGATCTGGCGCGCGCCGCCGACACTGCGGGCGTGGCGTTCCGACCGGGCGACGTGGCCTGCCTGCACACCGGCTGGGGCCGCCATTATGTGACCGACAACGAACGCTACGTTACCGGCGAACCGGGAATCGACGAAGCCGCCGCGCGGTGGCTAACCGCGCGCGACGTGGTTGCGGTCGGCGCCGATTCGATGGCGGTGGAGGTGATCCCGAATCCGCAACACCCCAAAATCATGATGCCCGTGCATCAACACTGTCTGGTCGAAGCCGGGGTTTATTTGATCGAAAATCTGTTCATGGACGAACTGGTGCGCGACGGCGTGCATGAATTCTGCTTCATCCTGTTGCCGACGCCGTTCAAGGGCGCGACCGGCAGCCCGGCCCAGCCTATCGCCATGGTGTAGCGGGAAAGCGGTTAGCCGAGATTTTCCGGCGGTGCCGTCTGCGTCTTCCCGAGCGCCTCGCGAAGTTTATGCGCCAGCTCAACCTTGCGGAACGGCTTTTCCAGCAATAGGATTCCGGGGTTCACGCGACCGTTATTCGTAAGGGCGTCGCGAGGATAGCCCGACATAAACAAGGTCGGGATATCAGATATCAGGGTTTCGATTTGCTGAACCGCTTCGGGGCCGTTCATGCCGCCGGGAAGCACGATATCGCTTAAAATCAGGTCGATCCGGGGGGCGCTGGCCGCAATCGCCAGGGCGTCAGGACCGTTCGCAGCGTTCAGAACGCCGTATCCCAAATCGCTAAGGAGGTTTAGGGCCAATAATCGAAATTCCGCATTGTCCTCAATTACCAACACGGTTTCACCGCGTGATCGCGGTATGTCTTTCACCACTGTCGCGTTGGTTTTGGATTCTTGGTCCGCGCGGGGAAGATAGAGGCGGAACGTGGACCCGAGTCCCACTTTGCTATAGGCCGAGGCGTGGCCGCCCGATTGGCGCGCGAATCCGAACACCATGCTCAACCCGAGCCCGGACCCTTCGCCGAAGCGTTTTGTGGTGAAAAACGGCTCGAAGATGCGTTCAATAATTTCCGGCGCGATGCCGTCCCCGGTGTCCGTTACGGCCAGGACGACATAATCACCCGGCGCCATTTCCGGGTTCGTTGCAGCGTATTCGTCGTCGAACGTCACGTTGTCGGTCTCCAGGGTCAGCGTCCCGCCTTCGGGCATGGCGTCGCGGGCGTTAACGGCCAGATTGAGCAACGCGTTTTCGACCTGGGTTGGGTCCACGCTGGTCGTCCAAAGGTCTGGCGCCGGATGCGCGTCCACGGTGATGGTTTCGCCCAGGGTTCGCCGCAGCAAACCAAGCATGTCGGACACGTGTTCGTTCAGGTCGATCACTTTGGGCGACAAGGGTTGCTTGCGCGAAAACGCCAGAAGACGGTGCGTCAGCTCCGCGCCGTTCAGCGCCGCTTTCAACGCCGTGGCCACCATGGCGCTCATTCTGTCGTTTCCGTCCGCTTCGTCGACCAGGAATTCAAGATTCCCGATGACGACGCCCAATAAGTTGTTGAAATCATGGGCGATGCCGCCGGTCAATTGGCCGACGGCCTCCATTTTTTGCGATTGACGCAACTGTTTTTCGGCGGCGGCCAGTTTTGTGATGTCGGTGACAATGGTGGCTTCGGCGTCGGGAGCGTCAGCACCGCCTTCGGCGGCGGACGCACCCGCATAACCGGGCACCAGGAATTTCGAGGCGACAAGCGTTCGGCGGCTTCCGTCGGTCAGGGTCAGGTCTACTTCGCCCGCGCCCGATTTTCCGTCAAACCCGGATGTCGCTTCCGATTTCAGAAACGCCGGCAGAGGCATATCGGAACCGCCAAACCATTCGTCGAACCGCTTGTTCTTCAAGGTCGCGCGTCCGTCGGCGTCCTGCAGGAAGATCGCCGAGGGTAAATTGTCGAGAATATTTTTGAGCCGTTCCTCGCTTTGCCGCAACGCAATCTCGCCGTTAACGCGGTCGGTGATGTCGAAATGCCAGACCATGGTGCCGTCGCGGCCATCGAATCGTAGCGGGCGCGTGTTCAGCGACGCCCACCATTCCGACCCGTCACTCATGCGCACGCGCCGCGCTTCGAAATCGGTCAATTCGACGCGGTTTATCAGGGCGTGTTCGAAAATCGCCAGTTGGTCGAGGTCGGCCCAAGTCGCGGATATATCCGCAGTCAGGAAGCTTTCCAGCGCGCCGCCGCCGAACATTCGCGCGAGCGCTTCATTCACGAACAATCGCTTGCCCGTAAGCTGGGTTTCGTCTTCGGGGTGGGACACGACCGCCACGCCAATGGGACTGTCTTCGAGAATTTTTCGCAGGACGGCCTCGTTTTGCCGGAACCGGGGGGGCGCATCCCCGGCATTGGCTTCCACCCCGTCAAGGCGTTGACGGAGAAGGACGAGTTCGGCGATAAGCGCCGCCCTGGATTTTTGACTGTCGGGTTTCATTAATTCGTCACAGTCGAGCAGTTCGGCCTTGTTTAATAAAGGCGACGACGCCGCGCTTTTCGGGCTGAAGTCTAAAAGGCCGTCCTTAAAATTAGATTAATGGTTACGTGGCCTTGAAGTTGAAAGATATATGATTATATACCTTAAATAGGCAAAATATCTGAAAGAGCGCCGGGAATGAACTTGGGCGCAAATGCTAATCAATGTTAAGCCATGCTAAGGTTAAAAGGGCCGTTGGGTTAACATTGCGTGAGGCCGCCGTGCGAGCCGGTCGGCAAGACTTGCCGGTGAATTTTGCCCCCCGGCAATATTTGCCGGGCTGCGTCGGCGCCGGACTCCCTCATTAGGGGGACGCGGGTTAAGGGAATGCGCGGTTAAATACAGGATAGGCGCGATGATAAAGAAGGTATGAAAGTTGCATGACGGTAGGTGAGATTCAGCATTCCTTAAGGAATGCGTCGGCATAATCGCCGGAAAGGCATGGCATGGTTGATTTTTTTGGCATAGGCGACAACAACAAACCGTCCGCGGCGGCGTCGTTGATCAGTGCGCTTAGCCAGGCCAACGTCGCGAATAATGTGCGAACCGCCGCCCGCGCCAGGCAGAACAGCAGGCTGAGTCCGCCGAGGGCTCCCAATCAGGGCCGGCTTGACGCGCAATCGCGCGAAGCCACGCGGCAAGTCCAGGCCAATAGCAAGCTCAAGGCTCGCCAGAGCAATGCAGTGAAGACGATCACGAAGGCGACGACGCGCCTGAATGACATTAAAACGCTGTTGCTGGAGGCGCGGGAATTTATCGTCAAGGCGGACAGGGCCGGCACCTCGGTGGCGGATCAGAAATTATACGCCAACCAGTTCGATCAATTGATCGGCAAGATCAACCTGAAGGTTAAGACCGCTGGCCGCAACTTCGTCAACCTGATCGGCGGCAGCGCCCGCGATGTGTTCACCGCGCAGGATCTCGAGGTGCAAAGCCGTGCGAGCAGTCAGACCACGACCACCTACACGGGAAAATATCTCGGTTCCGACTATTCGATCACCAATCTTGGCGGGGACCTTTTTTTGCCAAACCTGTTCGGGTCGTCGGTGGTCCAGTTTCCGCCGCCGGACCCGAACGATATTGGCACCTTGCTGCAGGATGACGATACGGTCGTTTACGATAGCGCGACAGGGTCGGTCACGCTAACGCGAAATGGCGCCGGGACGCCGTTTCTGGAAGGAACCCTGGAGAAAAAAGGCCTGGGCGTTCTTCACTCTTATTTCTACGGCAATCTTGAAGACCCGACGCTACGCGCCACGGCGTTGGCCGATGTCACCGAAGCATTGCAGAGCCTGCGGTCCAATATCTCGCTGTTCGAGTCCAAGCAAACCCGCGCCGAAGTCGCGCTGGAATTCACCAAAAAGACGATCGAAGAAAATAGCGACGTGGTTGGACGCATCGCGGGACAGAAGTTCAAGGCCGAGCAAACATTCCTTCTGGAGCAACAGAAGTCCGAATTGCTGTTCCAGCAGGCGTTTTCGCTGTCAGCGGGAACCGGTTCGAGCGGCGTCTTGTTGCTGCAACAGGGCGGGTTGTTCGATTTCGAGGCCTAAACGGGCGTCAAGCGGTTTGGAAACCGGGTTTCGATGGCGTCCCAGATATCCGCTTCCAACGACACGTCGTTGAACCGGTTAATTTCCTGAATACCGGTGGGCGAGGTAACGTTGATTTCCGTTAAATAGTCGCCGATGACGTCGATGCCGACGAAGATCAGGCCGTATTCCTGAAGCGTCGGGCCGATGGCGTCGCAAATATCGATTTCGCGCGGCGTCAGTTCGGTCTTGGCCGCGCGGCCGCCGACATGAAGGTTGGAGCGTGCTTCGCCTTCCGCCGGAATCCGGTTGGTCGCGCCGACCGCCTTGCCGTCGGCCAGAATGATGCGTTTGTCCCCGTGCCGGACGGCGGGCAGGTATTCCTGAACGATGACCGGTTCGCGGTACAGCTCGGTGAACATCTCCAGCAGGGAGTTGACGTTTTCGTCGCCGGGTTTGACGTGGAACACGCCCGCGCCGCCATTGCCGTATAGCGGCTTGATGATGATGTCCTTGTACTCTTCCCGGAAGGCGTGGACCTCATCGCGATTGGCGGTGATCAGGGTCGCCGGCATCAAATCGGGGAAGCGGGTGACGAACAGTTTTTCCGGGGCGTTGCGAACGTTGGCGGGGTCATTCACGACGAGCGTATTGGGGTGTAGATGCTCCAGCAGATGCGTTGCGGTGATGTAGGCCATGTCGAAGGGCGGATCCTGACGCATCAGAATGACGTCGACCGATTGAAGGTCCAGCACTTCCCGCGCCCCGGCGCTGAAATGATCGCCGCGTTCGCGCCGCACGGTCAGTGATCGCGCCTGCGCATAAACCCGCCCGTTGCGGAACGTCAAATCGTTCGGCAAATAATAAAACAGGGCGTGTCCGCGCCGCTGCGCCTCCAACGCGAGGACAAAGGTGGAGTCCGCGTCTATATCGATGCTTTCGATGGGGTCCATCTGAATGGCGACCGTTAGACTCAACTTACCGCTCCTTAACCGATGTCCGGGACGCGCAGTATAACGGGACGGCTTACGTCCAGCCAGTCTGACCAGCCAGCCCGCCGCACCGTTAGTTCAATTGTTGGCGCAGACGCCCCAAGATCGCCGCGACGTCATTGTTCCTGGTCGCGGCGGCGTCCTGATAATGTTCCAGTGCGGTGATGGCGCCCTTGATGGCGCCCGCGTTTGCGCGCACCAACCCCAGTTCCCGCCAGAGTTCGAGGAGCCCGGGCGCGATCAACATCATATGTTCGATCACCGTGGCGGCGCGGGCCGAATCGCCTTTTTGCATTTGCCGCAGCTTGATGTTGTTTTGTAGCCGCAGGAGGATTTCCCGGTCGGTAACGCTTTCATAATGTTCGGGTCGCAGTTCGGCTCCAGCTCCCTGGACGGTTTGAAGCAGCATCCGCAGATCACTTGGGGTGCGCTCCACCCCACCGTGGAAGGGGTCCAGCACGACGCGCTCGCCGTTCCAGTCAAGACGCAGCAGAAAATGCCCGGGAAACCCAAGCCCCTCGATGGTCCAGCCCTGGGCGCGCGCGGCGTCGATATAGAGGATGCCGAGCGCGACGGGCAGACCCTTCCGGCGGTCGATCACGTGCATCAAATTGGCGTTTTGCAGATCGTCGTATGTTTGGTCGTCGCCTACGTAGCCGTGATCATCCGCCAGCACCGCGCGCAGCGCGCCGTGGGCGTCCTCGACCGTGCGGACCATCTTGCGCCCCACCGCGGCGGCGACGTCGTTCAGATGTTGGCTGTATGGCGTCATGTCGGTGCGCGTGTCGTCCAAAGCGGACAGGGCCAGGGCCGCCGCCGCCACGTTGATTGGATGGTCGGGCCCGGCGCCGATGGCGCGAAGCAGCGTTTCCGGTTGGGTTGTCGGTGCCGCCATCACATCACTCCGCTCACGATTTGACGCGGACATGGCTGATCACGCGCCGGACATAATCGAGCGCGCGGGCATGGTTTCGAACCCGTTGCAGTTCAACGGCGTTCTGCGCGATGCCGAGCAAGTAGACGGTCCCGTTGACGGTGTCGATGGTGTAGTTGATGGCGTGGATTTTACTGTCGAAGGTGATTTTCAAGCGCAGCTGGGCGCTCACCCAATGGTCGCGCGCGGAATCCAGCAGGCCGCTGCTGTTGCGCACCGAAATTTCATTGATGACCTCCTTGACGCCGTTGATGCTCCAGGCGAGACGGACTGCTTCGATGCGGTCGTTGGGTTTGGGAACCGATCCGGTTAATAAAACGCGGCCTTCGTGAACATCGATGCTGACGCGTAGAAAATCAACGTCGTTGCTGAAATAGGCGGCGTCTATTTTTGCATGGATGGTTGTATCGGAGACCGCCGTGGCGAAGCCGCGTTCCTGCATCGCGACCGTACCGGCGGTGGCGCCCGCGCCAATGACGGCGCTGGCGCATCCACCAAGGCCGGACCCTGCAACAAGTAGCAGGCAAAGCAGACAGGCCCGGCCAAGACCACCGCCATTAAAGAAAGCTTGTCGCACTGTTGTCCTCCGGTTCGCCATTTTGATTTACGCCAACAGACTACTCAACCCAGCCCCGGTCGCCAAGCGTCGGTAAGGTGCCGGGGCGGTCGCCAGGGCGTCACCGACATGACGTCGAACCGCAGCGCCAGCGTTGCCAGCGCTGGACGGCTCGCGACGTACCACTGCGCGGCGCGAACCAGCCGGTCCTGTTGGCGGCGCGTGACGGCCTCCATCGCCTGGGTGTGGGTTGGTCGCGCCTTGACCTCGATAATGGCCAGTACGCCGCTGCGCCGCGCCACGATGTCGATTTCACCGACCGGGCAGCGCTGGCGACGCGCGAGTATCCGATAGCCCCGACACATCAGGGAGGCGGCGCAGATTGATTCGGCGAACCATCCCCGACGCCATGCGCGCCGCCGCTGGGTCGTTGTCACGAGCGGGAGCCTGACGGGGAAGAATCGTCCGGCGCGCCGGCTATTTCCTGGGCGATTACGAGGGCGCGGCGGTAGGCGTCGCGACGCGAAACCCCGGCCTCGATTGCGACCGCCGACGCAGCGTCGCGCACGCTCATGTCGCCCAGGGCGCCGCGCAACCATTCATCGACATCGAAATCCACCGTCCTTTCACCCGGCGGCGCGACGACGATCACCACCTCGCCCTTGGGCGGGCCGTCCTCGTACCCGCGCGCCAGAACACCAAGCGTTCCGCGTCGCACTTCTTCGTGAAGTTTGGTCAATTCGCGCGCGATCGCGGCTTCCCGGTCGCCAAGAATATCGGCCATATCCGCCAGGCACGCAGGCAGACGGCGCGCCGATTCGAAAAACACCAGTGTCGCGGCAACGCCCGCCACTCCTTCCAGCATCGCGCGCCGGGCGCCACGCCGCGATGGCGGAAACCCACAAAACTGAAACCGGTCGGTCGGTAGCCCGGACAGCACCAGGCCCGCCATGACGGCGGACGGGCCGGGCAGCACGGTGACCGCGATGTCCGCATCGTGACAGGCGCGCACCAGTTTGTATCCAGGGTCTGAAATCAGCGGCGTGCCCGCGTCGCTGACCAACGCCACGGCGTCGCCGCGTTGCATTCGTTCGATCAAACGCGGCCGCATTTTCGCCGCATTATGTTCGTGATATGCGGTCAGCGGGCCGTCGATCCCAAGCGCTGATAATAGTCGCTTGGTCATCCGCGTATCTTCGCAGGCGATCAAATCGGCGTCGCGAAGCGTATCGGCGGCGCGGAAGGTTATATCGCGGAGATTGCCAATTGGCGTGGAGACAATGAAAAGCCCGGCGTCCAGTTTGCTTTCGCCCATGTTTACTTCCGCCCGCGCCCCAATTAGGGTCCAGCGACCCCCCTTAATTAGGGCCCTGCGACCCAATGACCGTTTGAGATGATGACAAGTATAAGCCAAAACCCGTTAAGGCGAATCCCGATAGCGCTGTTCGCCGCCGTTTGCCTGTTGTTGGCCGGGTGCGTGACGAACAGCGTAACGAACGGATGGTCTTTCCGCAAATTCGATCCGACCGCCGGAACCCAGCCAGCCCCAACATCGCCGGCGCCGGGCGCAACGGCAAAATCGCCTGAGTCGTCAGACGCAGTGACGACTCCGCCAACGGGTTCCGTTCCCGCCCAGACCACGCCGTCGCTAGCGCAAAACGTTGAAGCGTCGCCAAGTCGTGCGGTTAACGCGGGGTTTGGCGACACCGCTAATATTCCAGCGGGTGAGATGCGCGTCGCGATCCTGTTACCTTTGAGCGGCGCCAACGCCACGCTAGGTCGCGCCATGTTGAACGCGGCGCAACTGTCATTATTTGAGCTCGCTGATAAGAACTTTGTGTTGATGACCTACGACACGCGCGGTGACGCCGGCGGTGCGGCGGGTGCGGCGGAAATTGCGGCGCGCGACGGCGCGGGGTTGATCCTGGGCCCGTTACTGGCGGAATCGGTCGCCGCCACGCGGGCGCGCGTCCAGG
>JABJJH010000599.1 GCA_018660965.1 Rhodospirillaceae bacterium
CTGTTCGGCATACAGCTTGCGAAATTATCAGGCGCCACCGTCACGGGCTTGGTTCGTCGTCCGGAAAACGCTGAATTTGCGAAGGATGCCGGCGCCGACGTTGTTCTCGTCGGCGAGGGTGCAAAGGAAGCTGCTCAACATGGACGATACCACTGCATTTTAGAATCTGTTGGCGGTCAGGTTTTGTCGGACGCTATGCAACAGGTTGCGCGCGGCGGCGTTCTGGTCAGTTATGGGGTGTCTTCCGGTGAAACGGTTTCCATCAATGCGGGGGATTTTTTCCGAACTGGCAGGTCGCGCTATTATGGTCTTTATCTGTTCACCGAATTTGGTCGCCGCCCGGGCCGGGACGGCCTTCGCGTGTTGGTGAGTCTGGTCGCTGACGGCGCGTTAAAGACGCCGCCCATAAACGCCGAAGGCGGGTTGGATGAACTCGGGGCGCTGGCGGAGCGGTTGTTCAGCCGCGAGATTAGCGGCAAGGCCGTTATCCACGTTGATTGAACTCTGGTTTATCCGAGTATCGCCCTGACGCCATCCGCAATTCTGTTGCGGTCGGGAAACACATGGTCTTCCAGCACCGGACTATAGGGGATGGGCACTTGCAGCGCGCAAACGCGTTTGACCGGCGCCTTCAGGCTGGCGAATGTATCGGCGTCCTCTACGGCGAGCGCGGCGATTTCCGCAGAGGCGCCCGCAGTCGGACCCGCTTCGTCGGCGATGACGAGTCGACCAGTCTTGCGCACCGAGGCGCGAATGGTTTCCGCATCCAGGGGAAACAGACTTCGGGGATCGACGACCTCGACCGATATACCTTCTTGCGCCAGCGTTTCCGCCGCCGCGAGCGCTTCATGCACGAGCCATGCGATGGCCACGATGGTTACGTCCTTGCCTTCCCGTTTTACGTCCGCCTTGCCAATCGGCAATGTGTATTCTTCGTCTGGCACGTCGCCTTTGAAGCCCATTAAACGGCTCGATTCAAAGGATATGACAGGATTATCGTCGCGGATGGCGGATTTCATCAAACCTTTCATATCGTAGGGCGTCGATGGCAGAATTATTTTTATCCCGGCGAGATTCATGAACATGGAATAAGGGCTTTGGGAATGCTGCGCCGCTAATTTGCCCCCGCCGCCAACTGTTGCGCGGAACAAGATGGGAAATTTCGCCTGCCCGCCAAACATATAGTGGATCTTGGACGCTTGATTGACGATTTGATCCATCGCGACGAAGGAGAACGTTACGATGCGCCAGTTGACGATGGGACGATAACCGGACCCCGCCGCGCCAATCGCCATACCCGTTACCGCCGCCTCCGCGATAGGCGTGGCGCGAATTCGCTGTTCGCCAAATTCTTCGACCAGGTCGGGCGCGGCGTCGGTGGAGAGAACGAGGGTCTTTGGATCATGGCGCAATTCCTCGAACAACGCTTCGTTTCCGGCTTGCGCATAGGTGATTTGTCGCATAATTCCGGCTCCTGTTCAGCTTGCAAAGACATCTTCCAGTGCCGATTCCGGCGTTGGAAACGGACTGGCCTTCGCGAAATCCACGGCGTCCTGGATGGCGCGAAGAATGTCATCGTCCATTTGTTTCCATTCCTCGTCGCTTAATTGGCCTTGTTGGTTGACTAGGTTATCGACCAAGCGAGCAATGGGGTCCTTTTCTTTCCAGGCTTCGATTTCATCGGGTTGGCGATGTTCATAGGCGTTCGGGCGTTCGGTGTGGCCACGCCAACGATAGGTTTTGCACTCAATCAGGGTCGGGCCTTCACCGGCGCGTGCGCGCGCGATTGCGGTTGCCGCCGCGTCATGCACCGCCAGCACGTCGTTTCCATCGACCACAACGCCTGGAATGCCATAACCGGCGGCGCGCGCGGCGACGTCTTCAAGCGCCAATGTCTTGGACGCTGGGGTGTTCGCCGAATGCAAATTGTTTTCGCAAACGTACAGCATTGGCAGTTTCCATTTCGCTGCAATATTAATCGATTCGTGAAAACCACCGGCGTTCGAGGCGCCATCGCCAAAGAAGGAAACGGCGACTCCGCCCTTACCATCCAGTTGCGCCGCAAGTCCGGCGCCGGTGACGATGGGTATTCCGCCAGCTACGATCCCGTTCGCGCCCAGCATGCCAATCTTGAAATCGGCGATGTGCATGGATCCGCCCTTGCCTTTGCAGTACCCCGTCTCGCGGCCATACAATTCCGCCATCATACGGTTCAGATCGGCGCCTTTGGCGATGCAATGACCATGGCCGCGGTGCGTGCTGATGATCCGGTCGTCCCGTTTCAAGGCGGAACACACGCCAACCGCGACGGCTTCTTCACCTATATAGCAATGGACGACGCCGTAAATGTCGCCAGCATGAAAGTCATCCGACGCCCGCTCTTCAAATCTCCGGATGGTTTGCATCGTACGTAACATTTCAAGCTGGTTGTTTGCTGAAGGCTGCATGACCATTGTCCCCAAAGTTGGCCGGTTTCGATAACGGTATGATGCACAGCCCGATTCGCTTTGTCACGCGGACGAACCGCGATGGCAGGTTGCAAAAATATGCTTGCAGGGCACAGTGGGCGCCTGTTTAAGAAACGGGTGTGGAAAATTGCGGAGGAATGCCATGTTGATCGTTGATGCGCAGGTTCACGTTTGGGCGGCGCACACGCCGGAACGACCCTGGCCGGACGATGGATTTGGCCGAGAGCACAGTTCACCCCCCCTGACGCCAAGCGTCCTGTTAACCCGGATGGACGAAATCGGGATAGACCGCGCGATTCTTGTGCCGCCGTCATGGGAGGGGGACTACAACGATTTGGCGATTCGCGCCGCGACGGACCATCCGGACCGTTTCGCCATTATGGGGCGGTTCGACCTTGGCGATTCCACAAACGCGGCCCGTTTGCCTGACTGGAAGACGCAAACCGGCATGCTGGGCATTCGCGTGAGTTTCCTGATGCCGCACCAGAGGCAGTGGCTTGCCGATCAATCAATTGATTGGTTTTGGGACGCGGCGGAACGAGCGGACATACCACTGATGATCTTGCCGCCGGATCAGCTTCCGGCCATTGAGCGTGTTGCGGAACGACATCCTAAATTGCGTATGATCATAGACCATTTGGCGATCACATCGTCGCGTCGCGATGACGAAGCGTTCGCAACACTGGAAGACCTGTATCCATTATCGCGCTACGCGAACATCGCCGTGAAAGCGTCGGGTCTGTCTAATTACACGAACGATTCATACCCGTTTCGCGCAATTCATGGCCACATAGAACGCGTCGTCGATACGTTTGGGCCCAATCGAGTGTTCTGGGGCACCGATATTTCGCGTTTGCGATGCAGCTATAGTGAGGCCTTGAGTTACTTTACTGACGAACTTTCGTTTCTGTCCGATGCGGATAAGGAACTCGTCATGGGCAAGGGCATTTGCGACTGGCTGGGTTGGTCCTATTGAGTAGGGCCGTCACTCGCGCGGAGGCTTTGCTCGGGGCTGGTGAGCTTGAGGCGGCCGAGGCGCTTTTTCGGGATGCGGTCGCACAAGATCCTGAGGATTTATTGGCGGCAAAAGGTTTAGCGCAAGCCCTGGACCGCATGCGGCGATTTGACGAAGCCTTTGACGCTTGGGAAACCACGTTGCGGATCGCGCCGGACGACGTCATTTGCCAATACGCTTTGGGGGATGCCTGGCAACGGCGCGGTGACGTGGAGCGATCTCGAAAAATTTTCGAAAGGATACGGGACGCTCATCCCAATTTTTATCCTGCCTATGCAATGACGTTGCTGTCGATGCTGTATAGCGACAAAGCAAGCGCGGTTGAAATCAAGAGTGAGCAGCAACGGTGGGGGCGGTTTCATACACCGTCTCCGGAGAGCGTGTTTGATTGTTATAAGGGATCAGCGGAGCCGGAACGCCGCATTCGGATCGGCTTTGTGTCGTCGGATTTACACGCCCATTCGATCGGATTTAACTTACTGCCTTTATATGTCGGTCTCGATCGTGCGCAATTTAGTGTCCATTCCTACACCCAATCGCGTCTGGAAGATTCGTTAACTGCAAAGTTTCGCGACCTGAGCGACGGCTGGCGCGACATTTTGGGCGTGAACGATCATGACGCCGCGCGTGTGATCCATGACGACGGGATTGATATTCTCGTGTTTGTTGCGGGCCATTTTGACGAAAACCGACCCTTTATTGCGCGTTACCGGCCCGCGCCTATTCAAATCAGCCATCACGACTTATGCACCAGCGCAATGCCGGAAATGGATTATTTGATTGGCGACGCCATTGGAACCCCTCGACACGGCATTGAATATCATTCGGAACGCGTGTTGCGGATGCCGAGTTTTACAATCCATCCCATTCCCGCCGAGGCGCCGCCGCCCGCGTCGCCGCCCATGGTGGAATCCGGCTTTGTCACCTTTGGGTCCTTCAACGCGCCTCAAAAAATTACACCCGGTGTGGTTCGAGTTTGGGCGAAAATACTCCAGGCAATCCCGGACGCCCGTCTCATCTTGAAATATTTTGACGCGTACGACGAATCCGCGACGCGACGGCGCATGCGTGATTTGTTCGATGATCATGGAATTGAGCGGGGACGAGTTGACCTTCTGCCCGCCTCGAGCACGCGCGCCGTGCATCTTAACGCCTATTCCCGGATGGACATCGCGTTGGACCCATTCCCATTTTGCGGTGCGACGACAACCTTTGAAGCCCTGATAATGGGGGTTCCGGTCATTGCCTTGACCGGCGAGCGATACGCGGGACGAAGCAGCACAGCGACCCTAATGGCGACGGGGTTGTCTGTTTGCGTCGCGGAAAACGAGGCCGACTATATTGCACGCGCGGTTGAGTTGGCGCGTGCGCCAGAACGATTGCAACCCTTGAGGCAAGCGCTTCCGAACATGGTCAGAAATTCCCGTGTGTGCAACATGGGCCGCTACGTCCGAAATTTTCAACGGCTATACCGCGCCGTCTGGCGGCGTTGGTGCGTGCATCAACCCGGTGACGGGTCGGAAATTTCGCACCAAACCGGCGTGTGATCCGACGGTCTTTCTCTTTTTCTTGGTTCACGGTCGATTTCGCACGCGACCAAACGGTCCGCCGCGGCGGGAGATAGTAATAAATGGTCGATGCGGACGCCTTCGTTACGCGGCCACCGGCCTGCCTGATAATCCCAGAAACTATAAGCGCCGATTTCCTTGTGAAGTGCGCGCCAGGATTCCGTAAGGCCCATGTTTAATATCGCGCGGAACCGTGCGCGGCTTTCAGGCCTGCACAAGGCGTCATTCGCCCAGCCTTGCGGGTCGTAGACATCGTCATCGTTGGGCACGACGTTATAATCGCCGCCAAGCACAAAGGGTTGTTCGCTTGGCAGCAGGGTATTTTGGATGTGCTTCGCCAACCGATCCATCCAGGCTAATTTGTAGGTAAATTTTTCGGTGTCCACGGGGTTGCCATTAGGCAGGTATATCGACGCGACGCGTAGGCCGGAAATTGTCGCTTCAATATATCGCGCCTGATCGTCGGAATCGTCGCCGGGAAGCCCCATTGCGATGTCCTCGATGGCGAATTTCGATAAAATTGCGACGCCGTTATAACTTTTCTGTCCGTGAATGGCGGTGTTGTAGCCCCTGTCTTCGATTTCCAGTGTGGGGAAATCCTCCGGCACCGTTTTGATTTCCTGAAGCAGCGCAACATCCGGTTTGAATTCATCCAGCCATTCCAGGACGCGGGGCAGGCGGGCCTTGACCGAGTTTACATTGAAGGTCGCAATTTTCATTATTGGATTCCAACAGACAAAAAAGCCCGCAGCGTGTGCGGGCCCTTAATGTCTATGCGGGGACTATACGTCGTCAAATGGAAAATGACGCGCCGCAGCCGCACGATGAATCGGCGTTCGGGTTTTTGATCTGGAACGACGCGCCAATCATGTCATCGACAAAATCGATTTCCGACCCGGCGAGTAAATCCATCGATACATCATCAACAACAACTTTCACGTCGTCGTCGCCAAACACGAGATCGTCGCCATTCACGGTGTCTTCGAAATCAAATCCATATTGATATCCGGAACAGCCGCCGCCGGAGACCTTGACCCGTAGCATCAGTCCGGGCTTGTCTTCTTGCGAAAATAAAAAGGCTAGCCGTCCCCGCGCCGATTCTGAAATCAGGAACTCGCGAGCAGCTTGCGATTCGTCAAGAGCGAACGGATCGGACATATATTACTCCATTAACAAAACCGGTCCGCGTTTGCGGACGATATCGAACACTATATACCGTATTTAGGCGTCGAGAGCATTATGTCAATTGCTGCGACGGGTTGTTATACAAAGATGTGATGTAAAAAGGATGATTTAAAGATGACGCTGGCGCCCTATGCGACCCTGGCCGCCACGACGCGGGGGCGACTGTACCCGGAACCGGAAAGTCGCCGCCGCAGCGCGTTTCAGCGGGATCGAGACAGGATTATTCATTCCACCGCGTTTCGTCGCCTGAAGCACAAAACACAGGTTTTCATTGCGCCGGAAGGCGACCATTACCGCACGCGGCTGACCCACAGTCTGGAAGTCGCGCAAATTGGCCGCTCGCTGGCCCGGGCCCTGCAATTGGATGAAGATTTAGTCGAAGCCATCGCCTTGGCGCATGATATTGGGCACCCCCCCTTCGGACACGCCGGGGAGGAGGCGCTGAACAAAGTGAGCCGCTACTATGGAGGTTTCGATCACAATGCTCAAACGCTTCGCGTATTAACTGAAATTGAACAGAGGTATGCGGATTTCGATGGGTTAAACCTGTCTTGGGAAACCCTTGAAGGGATTGTGAAGCACAATGGTCCTGTGCGCCTGTCCGGTCAGGGGGCGCCCAACGCCATTCACGCCTTCAACAACCGATACGACCTTGAATTATCTTCATATCCCAGCGCCGAAGCGCAGATCGCTGCAATATCGGATGATATAGCTTACAACAACCACGATTTGGATGATGGGCTTCGGGCCGACATCTTTACCCTGGGCGACTTACGCGACGTTCCCCATGTAGCCGCTGTTTTTAAGTTTGTTGGTGAAGAATACCCGCACATCGACCGCGCCCGACTGATTCATGAAGCCGTTCGGCGCCTTATAGGTGAAATGGTTGAAGATGTGCTGGGCGAAACAGTAAGGCGACTCAAAAAAGGCAATATTACATCGGTTGGACAAATTCGCGCACTCGGCCAGCCGGTTGTTGCATTCTCTGAATCAATGCGCGAAAAGGAGCGGTTACTTAAGTCATTTCTATTTAAAAACTTGTATCGACACGGGTCCGTCACCGAAGAAACAGACCGGGGGCGCCTCGTTGTACAATCCCTTTTCAACGGATTTATGAAACACCCTGAACTTTTGCCAACGCAATGGCGGGATCGTGTCGGGGGGGCGGGGTCCCAGGAAACCGCACGCGTGATTATCGATTACATTGCGGGTATGACTGATCGTTACGCATTGACTCAATGGAAAGATTTGACTGAAAAAGGCGCTTGCGCGGTATGAATATATTTGCCCGGCTGCACGACGACATTCTCTCGATTGTTGGCGAATTATCGGCGGCGGCGGTTCTCCCATCAGATTTGAATATTGACCGGGTTTCGGTTGAAACGCCGCGCGACGCTTCGTTCGGCGATATGTCGTCCAATGTAGCCATGGTTTTGGCGAAAAACGCTGGGATGAAACCCCGTGAATTGGCGTTGTTGATCGTTGAAAAACTTTTGGCGTTGCCATTGGTGTCGAACGCGGAAATCGCCGGTCCCGGATTCATCAATATTACGCTCGATGAGTCTGCGTGGCGTGATATTTTGCGTGAGATTCTCGTTGAAGGGCCTGGATATGGCGCTTCCGACATTGGGGCGGGTCAAAAGGTGAATGTTGAATATGTTTCGGCCAACCCGACGGGGCCGCTTCATATTGGTCATGCGCGCGGAACGGTTTTCGGCGATGTGCTTGCGTCCTTGTTGGAAAATGCCGGTTTCGACGTCGCCCGCGAATATTACATGAATGATGCGGGCACGCAGGTGGATGTCCTGTCGCGGTCTGCGCATTTACGCTACCGGGAAGCGCTTGGGGAAGCCATTGGCGAAATACCAAGCGGCCTTTATCCCGGCGATTACTTAATACCGGTCGGGCAGGCGATTGCCGAGAAATACAAAAACAAGTGGGTGAACGCGCCGGAGTCGGAATGGTTACCGGAAATCCGGCGATTTACCGTGGATGCGATGATGCGTTTGGTGCGCGAAGACTTGGCGGCGCTTGGTGTAAATCAAGATACTTTCGTGTCCGAACAAGAATTGGTGAATCAGGGAAAGGTCGAGGCCGCCCATACCGTGCTCACCGAGCGGGAACTGATTTACACTGGCGTTCTGGAGCCGCCGAAGGGGAAAAAACCGGACGATTGGGAGCCGCGGCCGCAAGAGTTGTTCCGGGCGACCGAATACGGGGATGACGTAGATCGTCCGTTGCGTAAATCGGATGGAAGCTGGACATATTTCGCGTCGGATATCGCCTATCATTTCGATAAGTTTGAACGCGGTTATCGAACGATGATCGACGTGTGGGGCGCGGATCATGGCGGTTATGTCAAACGGATGCAGGCGGCGACCAAAGCGATTACCAATGACGCCGCTGAACTGGACGTCAAGATTTGTCAGATCGTAAAATTAATGGACAATGGCGAGCCCATTAAAATGTCAAAACGGGCGGGCACGTTCGTCACGTTGCGCGATTTGGTCGACGAGGTCGGCAAGGATGTCGTGCGATTCATCATGTTAACCCGAAGTAATGACGCGCCGCTGGAATTTGATCTGAAGAAAGTGACGGAACAGTCCAGGGAAAACCCGGTTTTTTATGTCCAATACGCCCATGCTCGTTGTCATTCGGCGATGCGCCTGGCGGCGGATGCGTTCCCGAATTTCGACACAAGCCGGACATATCTGGCCGGGGTGAATTTGGCGAAATTAGATGATGTCGTCGAATTGGGGCTGATAAAGGTGCTTGGTGCTTGGCCGCGCGTTGCGGAAGGCGCGGCTTTAACGCATGAACCGCACCGAATCGCCTATTATCTACAGGAATTGGCTGCTGAATTTCATGGGCTTTGGACCAAAGGCCGGGAACGCCCGGAATTGCGGTTTATCGTTGATGGTGATGAGGCTAAGACCCAGGCGCGCATTGCGTTGGTTCGCGCGGTGCAGATTGTTATTGAGTCTGGCTTGAAAATTCTGGGAGTCGAGCCGGTCGAGGAATTGCGGTAATGGCCAATAATGGCGATCCAATTGAAGTGGAGCTAGCGGCGATTGACCGGGAAGGCGAGAGTCCTCCTGCGAAATCGATCATACGCATGATTCCCGCCGGGATCGCAATTGTTGCGATAATCGCGTTTGCCGTCGTTGTCTGGTACGCCTACAACACAGGAATTCGGGAGGGCAGCGAATTCGCGGCCCCGGTATTGAAACCAGAGGGGCCGAGCAAGATGGCTCCCAAGAGCCCGGGCGGGGAAAATGTTCCGAACCGGGATAAACAGGTATATAGCCTTGTCGACAAATCAAAGGTAAGCAACAAAGTTGAACGTTTCGCGCCGCCCCCTGAAAACCCATTGCCAAGACCCAAAGTCAAGACGCCGAAAGAACCGGCGCTTCCGTCACCGAAACTGAAGGCGCCTTTAGCGCCGCCTACGGCGATGAACCCGCCGCCGCCATCGATTACGGGAAAACGCATTATTCCACCGCCACTGGCGCCGTTAAACCAGAAGGCGAAACCGTCTGCCGTGACATCGAAGGCTGATCCTGCGCCTCCGATTCCAGTCACGAGCCCCGTCAAACAAAAACCGGCGTCAAAGGTCGTAAAACCTCCAGTCTTGGCTCCTGCTTTGCCGGTGGCGCCAAAACCGGATACCGCGCCTAAGCCAGCGCCAAAGATTGCGGTGGCGCCGACGCAATTGCCGCCAGACGCCTATTTGATACAAATCGCGTCCTTGCGGTCGGCTGAAGCCGCGCGAAGTGCCTGGGATCAGAGCGTGAAGCGGAACACCCAGTTGCTTGAGGGACTGCGACTATTCGTGAAGGAGACGACGATAAAAGGGCGGGGTGTTTTCTACCGGGTGCAGGCCGGACCGTTCGGAAGCCGGGCAGGAGCGCATGCAAAATGTGCGGAATTAAAGAAAAGTAAAGTCCCATGTCTTGTTATCCGACCATGAGCCCCTTTCACGCGTGGTTTGCAATTCCATGAAAGCGGCGATTTTCGGCTGCGCTGGACTCCAGGTCTCGGAATCAGAACGCTGTTTTTTTTCCACGCATAATCCTGTCGGGTTCATTTTGTTTGGGAGAAATATCGAGTCACCGTCGCAAGTTCGAAGTCTCGTGGAAACGCTAAAGTCTTGCGTCGATCACCACGACCCTTTGATATTGATCGATCAGGAAGGCGGTCGCGTCGCTCGCCTGCGTCCACCGCATTGGCCGGAATATCCTACGGCGGCGACGTTTGGTTCGCTTTTTGCGGTAA
>JABJJH010000439.1 GCA_018660965.1 Rhodospirillaceae bacterium
ACGCCAACCGGCCTTGATTCTTGGGCGCCGAGGCGGGACACTTTCCCGTCCATCCGGATCCGGAAAATTTGATAAGGAACGGCACGATGAAAATTACTGGCTGTGAAACCCTGCACTGCGGCGCCGGATGGCGTAATTTTTCATTCCTGAAAATTCAGACCGACAGCGGCCTGACCGGGATATCGGAATATAACGAAAGCTATGGCAGCAAGGGCTTGACCGGCGTCATCGAAGCCCTGATGCACACCATCGAAGGCGACGACCCGCGCGACCACCACCCCATCAGCCAACGCCTTTACGCGATGACCCGACAGGCGCCCGGCGGCATCAACCAGCAGGCCATCGCCGCCATCGAAAACGCGTTGGTTGATATTGCCGGAAAGGCGATGAATGTTCCGGTTTACGCATTGCTCGGCGGCGCGATGCGAGATCGGCTGAAGCTGTACTGGTCGCATTGCGGGTCGTACCTCATGAACGACAAGGCCGCCGAGGCGATGGAAAAACCGCGTATGCGCTCGCTCGACGACGTGGTCGCACTCGGTCGCCGCGTCCGCGAATCTGGCTTCAAGGCGTTAAAGACCAATATATTTCTATTCGACCGCGACCCCGGCATGTACATGCCCGGATTCGGGCGCACCCCGGGTGGACCGGAATTAAACGTCGAGAAAAGCATCATCGACGGGCTCCGCACCCAGCTCGAAGCCTTCCGCGACGGCGCCGGCCCGGATATGGGCATCCACCTCGACATTAATTTCAACTGCAAGACCGAGGGGTATTTGCAGATTACCCGCGCGCTCGACGACCTTGGCCTGACGTGGTTCGAAATCGACTTGTTCGATCCGACGGCCTTGCGGCATATCCGCAATTCCAACCGCACGCCCATTGCGTCGTGTGAATCGCTGTACGGCGTCCGCGAATTCCGGCCCTACTTCGAAAACCACTCCATGGATGTCGCCATCATCGACCTGCCGTGGAACGGCGTCTGGCAATCCATGAAAATCGCGGCGATGGCGGAAGCCTACGAAATCAACGTCGCCCCGCACAATTTCTACGGCCACCTGTCGACCATCATGAGCGCCCATTTATGCGCGGCGGTTCCAAATTTCCGCATCATGGAAATCGATGTGGACGACGTTCCCTGGAAGGACGATATCGTCACCTATGTTCCAGAAATCGAAGACGGCTGCCTGAAGCTTCCGAAGGGGCCCGGTTGGGGCGTCGAACTTAACGAAGACGCCATCCGCGCCCACCCGCCCATCGGATAGACGCTGATATTTTGGGCGGCGTTTGCCCAAACGCTCTAACCACCACCCTCCCCTGCCTGACAAGGCGGCAGCCCGGACCAGAACGGTCCGGGCTTTTTTTTTGCATTTCCCAAAGTGCGCACGAATTGTGCAGACTTGGCTGATTAAAAAATAGGCCCATTCTGATTAACGTCCATTTATTGAGCATTTTAATCTTGCGGGCGCGTCTCACGCAAACAGTTAAATTTCCATAACCCTATGCTTTTGTTATCTATTATTTATTTTCTCTCCGCCTCTCCAATGTGGCACGGCCCTTGCGAATATCGCCGGTAGTTCCGCAATAAATCCACAGTGGAGGTGATCAATGAAACCGCAATTCAAAACCGCCGTCGCAGCGGCCGCCCTGGCCGCCAGCGTATTCACGGCGAACGCCGCATCAGCCGCCGAGACGATCAAGGTCGGCATTCTGCATTCCCTGTCCGGCACCATGGCGATCAGTGAAACGACGTTGAAGGACGTCATGCTGATGCTGATCGAAGATCAGAACAAAAAGGGCGGTCTGCTCGGCAAGAAGTTGGAACCGGTGGTCGTCGACCCCGCCTCGAACTGGCCGCTATTCGCGGAAAAGGCGCGCGAGCTTCTTCAGGTCCATAAAGTCGACGTCGTGTTCGGCAACTGGACATCGGTGTCGCGTAAATCCGTGTTGCCGGTATTCGAGGAACTGAACGGCATTCTGTTCTATCCGGTTCAGTACGAAGGCGAAGAAAGCTCCAAGAACGTCTTCTACACCGGCGCGGCGCCAAACCAGCAAGCCATTCCCGCCGTTGACTATCTGATGAAGAACGAAAAGGTCGAACGTTGGGTGTTGGCCGGAACCGACTATGTCTACCCACGCACAACCAACAAAATCCTAGAAACCTACCTCAAGGCCAAGGGCGTCGCCGCCGACGACATCATGGTCAACTACACCCCATTCGGTCATTCCGATTGGCAGACCATTGTCGCCGACATCAAGAAATTCGGTTCGGCGGGCAAAAAGACGGCGGTTGTTTCGACCATCAATGGCGACGCCAACGTGCCGTTCTACAAGGAACTGGGCAATCAGGGCGTCAAAGCCGAAGACATCCCCGTCGTCGCGTTCTCCGTCGGCGAGGAAGAACTGGCCGGGCTCGACACCAAGCCGTTGGTTGGCCATCTGGCCGCGTGGAACTACTTCATGTCGATCGACACCAGCGCCAACGATGATTTCATCGAGAAATGGCAGAAATTCATCAAGGACGACAAGCGCGTGACCAACGACCCGATGGAAGCCCACTATATCGGCTTCCAGATGTGGGTGAAGGCCGTGCAGAACGCCAACAGCACCAAGACCGACGCGGTCCTGGACAGCATCGTTGGGGTCACGGTCCCGAACCTGACGGGCGGCTATTCCGCGATGATGCCGAACCATCACATCACCAAGCCGGTCTTGATCGGCGAAATCCAGTCCGACGGACAGTTCGAAACCGTGTGGCGTACGCCTGGCCTGGTGGCTGGCGACGCCTGGTCCGATTTCCTGCCGGGTTCGAAGGATTTGATCTCC
>JABJJH010000514.1 GCA_018660965.1 Rhodospirillaceae bacterium
CTGCAATCCATTTTGCACATGAACCCGAATATTCCGATCTATATCGGGGCGGGAAACGAAGCGACGGTGCGGTTGACCGCTGAAGTCGCCGATGGGTGGCTGCCGCTGGGTTTTGTGCCAGGCAGTATGCCGGAATACGCCGGATGGCTGGAGCAAGGGTTCGCGCGCGCGCAAAAGGCGGGACGCGACAAGGGGTATCACAATTTTGAAATACAGACCTCGGTTCACGTGGAAATCGACGATGACGTACAAGCCGCGCTGGATCGATTGAAACCCCACGATGCGCTGTACGTTGGCGGCATGGGCCACAAGGACAAAAATTTTCACAAGGACATGATGATCAAGCGCGGCTTCGGCGATGCCGCCGCCCGTATCCAGGAATTGTATCTGGCGGGGCGCAAGGACGAAGCCGCCGCCGCCGTGCCGGACGAATGGGTCGATTCCCGCTCCCTGGTCGGGCCCAAGGCGCGTATCAAGGAACGCTACAAGGCGTGGGAGGATTGCGGCGCGACGGGACTCACCGTTCGCACGAAACAGGACGAAGCCGTGGTCGTCATGGCGGAAGCCGCCCGGCTCAACCCTCAGGCGACGTAGAAGGTGCGGCCATGTATCTGACGCAAGGCTTGAAGCGCAACGTTCAAATATTCGGGGACGAACTCGGGACCCAGGACGGCGCGCGCGTGCGGACGTGGCGCGAATGCGGCGACCGGGTGGCGCGACTGGCGGGCGGCCTGCGGGCCATGGGGGTGTCAGATGGCGAACGGGTTGCGGTGCTGTCGTTGAACAGCGATCGCTACTTTGAATATTTTTTCGCGGTCCCCTGGGCAGGCGGGGTGTTCGTGCCGATCAACATCCGTCTGGCGCCGCCGGAAATCGCGTTCTGGCTGAACGATTCCGGCGCCGAAATTCTGTTCGTCGACGATAATTTCCTGGACGCGGTCAAGGCGCTCGACGGGAAACTCGAAACCGTGCGGGAATTTGTCTACATGGGCGATGGCGCCGCGCCCGACGGCATGCGCGCCTATGAAGATATGCTCCTGGACCCGATACCCGACGCGATGCGCGGCTACGAGGATTTGGCCGGGCTGTTCTACACCGGCGGCACCACGGGACGGTCGAAGGGCGTGATGCTGAGCCATCGCAACCTCGTCAGCAATTCCTACCACATCATCCCGGCAATGTTTTATCGGCCCGGCATGCGCTACCTGCATGCGCCGCCGATGTTTCACATCGCGGATGGCTTGGCCGTGTTCGGCGTCACCATGATTGGCGGCTCGCATATCTTTATTCCCGGCTTTGCGCCCGATGTTTGTCTGGATGCGATTGAAAAGCATCGAATAACCGACACGTTGCTGGTGCCCACCATGATGAACATGCTGGTGAATCACCCCGATGTCGGGAAACATGATTTGTCGAGTTTGGAATCGGTGGTTTATGGCGCCTCGCCCATGCCGGAAGCCGTTATCAGCAGAGCGTTGGAGGTCATTCCCGGCGTGAAATTCACGCACGCGTACGGACAAACCGAATGCGCGCCGCTGTCCACCTGCAATGGCCCGGAATCCCATGTGCTGGAAGGTCCCAACGCCGGGTTATTCAAATCGGCGGGACGCGCCGTCATGGGCGTCGACGTTCGAATCTTCGACGACGATGATAATGAAGTTGCCCCCGGCGTCGTTGGCCAGGTTTGCATTCGCGGGCCGAATGTCATGCTGGGGTACTGGAACTTGCCGGAATTGACGGAAGAAACTCTGCGCGGCGGCTGGATGCATTCCGGCGACGGCGGATACATGGATGAAAATGGGTTCGTGTATATCGTCGATCGCATGAAGGACATGATCATTACCGGCGGTGAAAACGTGTATTCGGCGGAAGTCGAAAACGCCCTCCATCAACATTTGGCCGTGGCCGAAGCCGCCGTGATCGGCGTTCCCGACGATAAATGGGGTGAACGCGTACACGCCATTGTCCGGTTGCGGGATGGGGAGCGCGCGGACGAGGCGGCGTTGATCGCCCATTGTCATACATTGATCGCGGGGTTTAAATGCCCGCGCGGGGTGACCTTCCGCGATGAACCGTTGCCCTTGTCGGGCGCCGGGAAGATCTTGAAAACAACCCTGCGCCAGCCGTACTGGGAAAACCAGGGCAAGGGTGTAAGTTGATCTCTAAAATCGGGATATATATCTATCGTCTCCTCACAAGTTTAAAGGACAGTACACGTAATGAGATTTGTAACATTCGATAAGGATGGCGCTGCGGCGCTTGGCGTTCGGCTCGGTGACGAGGTTGTCGATTTATCGCTGGCGGACCCGGCACAGCCGCGCGATCTTCTGGGCCTTTTACAGGCGGGGCAAGGGGCGTTCGCCGCCGCCATGAAGGCCGCCGAAGCGGCGCCGGCTTCCGCGCGGCGTTCCTATGACGGGCTGACATTCCATCCGTTGATGCGCAATGCGCCGAAAATGTTTTGCCTCGGATTGAATTACGCCGACCACGCGTCCGAAGGCGGGCACGACGTACCGGTCTTTCCAACCTTGTTCATGCGTGGCGGTACGTCGCTGGTCGGTCATAACCAACCGATCGTGCGGCCGCGGCTGTCGGAAACACTTGATTATGAATGCGAATTGGCCGCCTTTATCGGCCAGCGGGTCAAGAACATGCCGGAAGATAAGGCGCTTGACGCGGTCGCCGGTTACGCCTGCTTCAACGATGGATCGGTTCGCGAATACCAGCGCATGACGCCGCAATGGACGGCGGGCAAGAACTTCGACAACACCGGCGGCTTTGGTCCGGATTTCGTCACGGCTGACGAGGTGCCGCCAGGGGCGGTTGGCCTGAACATTCAAACCCGTCTGAACGGCGCGGTCATGCAGGACGCCAATACGGAAATCATGATCTTTTCAGTCGCCAAGACCATCGCGTTGCTGTCGGAGTTGATTACCCTTGAGCCCGGCGATGTTTTGGTGATGGGAACGCCATCGGGCGTTGGCCATGCGCGCAAGCCCCCGGTCTGGATGAAGGATGGCGATGTGTGCGAGATCGAGATTGAAAAAATCGGGGTGCTCCGCAATCCTATCGTCAACGAAGCCTGACATCTAAGCCGACCTCCAGCGCGGGTCCTAAAACCCGCGCTGATGCGGACACGGGAACGGCGTGTTCACGCAGCGCGTCGTCGAATCGCAATTGCGGTTTGACGCTAAGTCAGCTGGTTCTGGTTAATTTTATTCCAGTGCCCATGGCGCCTGTGGCGCACTCAATGTCATTAAATTACACGTTATATCAATATGTTATGATGGTTTTAGCGCGAAATCCAATGTATTTCAATTGTAAACCATTTGTAAATAAAAGTAACCTAGATTGCGATCTTGATATGAGTTTTCAGAACACGGACCGGAACCGCCAAAGATGAAGTTCGCCCAAAAATAGGTTTAGGGACACTGGTTTGGCGGTGGGGAAACATTCAATGGATAGAAGTAAAAGAGCGTTGTCGGTTGAAGGCTTGAATGCGTTGTTCGCTCGGGGGTCGGCGGTGGTTTACGCCATGGAGCCCTTGGAAAGTTTTCCGCTGGTTTCCATTGGTGAAAATATAACCAAGATTATCGGCCTTTCCGCTGACGAGTGCTTGGCGACTCCGGATTTTTGGACCCAATATTTACATCCGGACGATGCGCCGGGCGTTCGCGTCGAGTGGCGAAATATTTTCGAAGATGGCGAAAGCGCGCATGAATATCGCCTTAAACACAAGTCGGGCGGTTGGCGTTGGGTACGCGATGAACGGATGCTTCAGCGGGACTCTGCCGGAAAGCCTACTTTGGTTTTGGGCAAACTGGATGACATCACAGAACACAAGGATACCGAGGACCGGTTACGCGCACTGGACGCACGGTTTTTCGAAATTCTCAACCTGTCGCACGACGCCATCATATCGGTGAATATCGAACAACGGATTATCCTGTTTAACGAAGCGGCCGAATCGACTTTTGGATACCGGGCCGACGAAATGATCGGAAAATCTATCGACGTCATTTTGCCTGAACGGCACCGACTGGCGCATCGCCGCTATCTCCGGGACTTCGGTAATGGTCAAGCTGAAACGCGCCGCATGCGTAGTCTGCGTGGCGAAATTGTTGGCGTGCGAAAGGACGGGTCGGAATTTCCCGCCGAAGCTTCTATTTCCAAGGTTGTTGCATTGGATGACCCGGTTTTCGTCGCCATGGTGCGCGATGTGAGTGATCGGAAATTGTCCGACATGGCGCTTCAAGGCGCGCTAAGCGATGCGCGGCAAGGCGATTTGGCGAAACAGGAATTCCTCGCCAACATGACCCATGAATTTCGGACGCCGTTAAACGCTATCTTGGGCTTTTCGAGTCTGATCGAACGGGAAATGTTCGGTCCCTTGGGTAATAAACGCTACAACGAGTACATTCGCTTTATTTCATCGAGTGGCGCGCATTTGATGAATTTGGTCGATAGCGTCCTCAATATTTCCCGCATCGAGACAGGTGACGAAGCGTTACAATGCAGCCTTTTCGAAGTCGCGGCGTTGATCGAGGAGGCCGTGGGTGAAATATCGCGCGACATTAGCGGCAAGGGCCTCGCTATCGAAGTCGGAGTCGCCGATGGCGTCACTCAGATCCGGGCGGACCGAATGGCGCTCCGCCAGGTGCTTTTGAACGTTTTGTCCAACGCGGTGAAATTTACACCCACGGGCGGGAAAATCACGGTGTTCGCGAATTTTGAGCCGACAGGCGGCGTGGGAATTTCCATCGCCGATACCGGAATCGGGATTGCGGCGGAAAATATAAAGAAAGTCATGGCGCCCTTTGCGCAGACCAACGATGCGCAACACGCCAGCCAGGGCGGCATCGGTCTTGGTTTACCGATATCGCGATCCTTGGTCGAACTGCATGGCGGGTCGATCCGCATCGAAAGCGAACTTGGCGCGGGTACGACGGTGCGGATCATGTTGCCGCCGCCATCTCACCAGGACGGTTGAATTCCGGTCTTCGTCAGGTGACCGAAGCGTTTGCGAGGTGGAGCGCCTGGATGGCTGCTTCCGCGCATTTATCGATATGCGCGACAGCCGACGACCATGCCTTGTCGGGGTCCCGAGACCGAATGGCGTCAAGCATCGCCTCGACTTCCATGAAACTTTCCGCCACGCGTTCGCGCTGCGATAGCGTCACGCCCCGCAACAATGTCACCCGAGCCCGCAAAAGGCGCAACTGCTCGCTCGCCACTGGATTCCCGCATCCTTCCGCGAGGATGTCGTAAAATCGGGATTTCGCATTCAGCATCCCCTTTTCGTCGTGCGCTGCGATGGTTTCCCTGATGCGATCCACTGTTTTCACCAAGCGCTTCATCGTTTGCTCATTCGCATTCATAGTGAACAGTTTCGCCGCCAACCCTTCCATGACCGCCCGAACTTCGTAAATCGTCCTGGCCTCATCTGGAGACAGCGATGTTACGACCGGGCCAATGTTCGGGATTAATGTAACCAACCCTTCGCTCTCCAATTGCCGTAACGCTTCGCGCACGGAACCTCGGCTGACGCTCATCAGGTCGCAAAGTTCCCGTTCCACTAACCGTCCGCCTGGTTCGAAGTGACATTCCGTAATCGCCTGGCGAAGGACATCCACCACTCTTTCTCGCAACGGCGCTGCAGAAACCGAAATGTTAAATTGCATGAGGACTGTCCTATTGTAGGATTGTCATACAATATAATTGACATATCGAGTATGATAATTCAATAAACATCTCAAATTGACGACATGTTCAGGAGCAAGGAAATTGGCATCACCGTTGACCATTAATCCCTTTGACGCAGCGCTCGGCGCCGAAGTCACCGGGTTGGACTTATCGAATAGGCTCGCGGATGAAACCGTGACGGCGATCCAGGCGGCGTGGGATCAACATCTGGTGCTGTTGTTTCGGGATCAGGCGATTTCCGACGATGACCTTGTCGCGTTCAGCCGCCGATTTGGCGATTTGGATGAACCCGCTGTGAATCCGCAAGGCAAGCCGTATCACCCCGATCAACCGTATATCAATGTCATTTCCAATTTGACGGCGAACGGCGTCCCGCTTGGGAATTTGGGCGACGGGGAAGCGGTTTGGCACGCCGATATGACATATCGGGAAAATCCGCCCAAAGGCGCGATTTTGCATGGACTGACGGTGCCGCCTGCCGGGGGCGCGACCTATTTCGCCAATATGTTTGCGGCCTACGATGCATTGGACGCGGACGACAAGGCCTTGATCGCGAACAAGGTCGCTATCCATGATGGCGCGCATAACAGTGCGGGTATGCTGCGGAAAGGGTATGCCGAACAGACCGACGTCCGAAATACGCCCGGCGCGCGACATCCTCTGGTGTGGCGGGACGGTGATCGCAAGGCGTTGTTTCTGGGGCGTCGCCCACACAGTTATATCCTCGACATGACGGTCGCGGACAGCGATGCACTGCTCGACAGATTATGGGCGCGTGCGACGCAAGACCAGTTCATGGTTCGCCACGAATGGCGTGCGGGGGATGTACTGATGTGGGAAAACCTCCGTGTCCTGCATAAACGCGATGCGTTCGACCCGGCGTCTCAACGCGTCATGCACCGCACCCAGATTAGCGGCGACCCTGCGGCATAATCGGCATCGGCTGACAAAATTACCGGAACGCCATGACAAACGCCGTCGCGGCGTTTTATGATGGCGGCATGACAGTTGAATTTAGCGGCCAACGGCAGGCCAAGAACGCCGACGACATCACCTATGTGACGGGCTGGTGTTACCACAATCAATTAAATGGACTTCGGACCGGCGCGCCGCATGTGCTGCCGGACCCGGATAGCCTGCCGGCGGGCGTCGATCCGACCGCTGTGCGGGAACAAGAGCTTACGCGCGGCGGGTTTGTGCCGTCGCCCGGACGCCATGCGACCGCCTATCTTTACCGCGCCCGTCAGGGTCCGCGCTGGACGCGTGATGGCATCCGCAGGGTTTCGCGGGAAGATATTGCGCCGCATTGGTTGAATGGCCGGACGGAAGTGGTTCGCACGCAGGCCTGCATGCCGAGGAAATTTCCACGCTTGCCCGTGGAAAAAGGAAACGCGGTGTCGAATTTGCGCACGCTGTTTCACAACCAGGACATTGCGATTGGCGTCACTGTCTGCACCGATCCCATGCCGTACTTCCTGCGTAACGCCGACGGCGATGATTTGTTCTTCGTGCATGAAGGCGAAGGCGTGATGGAAACCGAATTCGGTCCGCTGGGACTGGAACGCGGGTATTACGTCTGGATCCCGCGCGGCACGTTGTACCGGATCGTCCCGGACAGTCCGCAGCTCTATATGTTTCACGTCGAAAACTACGGCGAGCGGTTTCAAAAACCGGATACCGGCATCACCGGCGACGCCGCGCTCTATTATCACCGCAACATTCAGGTTCCGACCGCGCGCTACGATTTGAGCGAGGGCGCCTTCGAGGTCCTGGTCAAACAGGGCGGCGACTTTACCGCCTACAGCTTCGGTCATCATCCCTGTGATGTCATCGGCTGGGATGGCGATCTGACGCCGTTTCGGTTCAACGCCGAGGATTTCAAGCCGATCACGAGCTGGCGGGCGCATATTCCGCCATCGGCGTATTGCACGTTTCTGGGTGACGGTTTCGAGGTTTGCACCTTTGCGCCGCGCCCCGTTGAAACCGGAGAGCGATCCCTGCCGGTGCCCTTCGATCATATCAACCATGATCGCGACGAAGCGCTCTTCTTTCATGAAGGGTTGTTCTTTTCCAAGGATAAGTCCGAGGCGGGCGCGATGACGCTGCACACCCGGGGGTTTTCCCATGGCCCGCATGAAAACGCCCTGCAACGCGCGCTGGACCGGCGCGATGCGGAAGGCGGGTATATGCTGGAAGGGTACGCCATCATGATCGAGACGAATTTGCCGCTGTGCGTCACCCCATGGGCGGAATCAGTCGAGGACCCGGACTACCCCAACAGTTGGCGTCTGTAGGACCAACTCGGACGCTTATCACCCAGGAGTATCTTCATGAAATCGTTACGCGTGTTTGTCGTGGGCGCCGGGCTTGGCGGTCTCACGGCGGCGGCCTGTCTGCGTCGAGCCGGTTACGATGTTACCGTGTTCGAACAGGCGGCGGCGCTGGGAGAAGTGGGCGCCGGCGTGCAAATCGGGCCGAACGCCGTTCGGGTCCTGCAGGAAATCGGGCTGGGCGAGGCCTTTGAAAAAGTCGCCGTCCGGCCATCGTCGCTCGATGTTTGCGACTGGAAATCCGGCGGTATCATCAACACCATTATTCTGGGCGAGACCTATGAAGCGCGCTATGGGCTGCCATATTACCATGTGCATCGGGCGGATTTGCACGCCCTTTTGGCCAGCGCTTTCGAAACGATGGCGCCGGACCGCATTCGCTTGAACGCGAAATGCGTCGGCCTCGACCAACTTGGATCGGAAATCCGGTTGACCTTCGCCGATGGGACAACGGCGGTGGGTGATGTGGTGATCGGCGCGGACGGCATTCATTCCAGTGTGCGGGAAGGCTTGTTCGGGCCGGATAATCCGCGATTCACCGGCATGGTCGCGTTTCGCGGCACGGTCCCGTTTGAACGCATGCCGCCGGGCATGATCGAACGCAAGGGCTACAACTGGTCCGGGCCGGACCATCATTTTGTCCACTATCTCCTGAAAGGCGGTTCCCTGGTGAACTGCGTGGGGGTCTGCGACAAGAAAGACTGGCGCGTGGAATCCTGGTCGGTGGAAGGCGACATGGCTGAATTCCGCCGTGAATTCGCGGGCTGGCACGAGACGATTCAGTCGCTGATCGATGGCATGGACCGTTGCTTCAAATGGGCGCTGTATGATCGCGAACCTCTGGACCAATGGAGCCGGGGACATGCGACATTGTTGGGGGACGCTTGCCATCCGATGTTGCCGTTTTTAGCGCAAGGCGCCTGCATGGCCATCGAGGACGGCTATGTGCTCACCCATTGTTTGCGCACGAACGATAACGTGGTGGACGCCCTCAAGGCCTATGAGGCAATTCGCTTGCCGCGCGTCAGCCGGGTGCAGCTTGGCGCGCGCGAACGCGGCAAGACGTTGCACATGACCGATCCCAAGGCGATGGCGGAACGCAACGCCCGCAACGCCGCCGATCCGGAATTGCGCACCCGTGAAATGGACTGGATCTACGACCACGACGTCGTGGCCGAGTACGGCGCTCTGTGACCGGCGTTACCGGGCCACCGCCAGGAGATAGGCGATACCAGCCGCGACTAGGGCCATGCCAACCAATTCCTTCGGCGACGAGCGTTCCTTGAAGAAAAACACGGAAATGGCCAAGGTCAGCAAGAACTCGATTTGCCCCAACGCCTTCACATAGGATGGGTTTTGAATGGTCATGGCGGTGAACCACCCTATCGAGCCGATAATACTGGTCAGACCGACGAAGGCGCCGACCCGCCATTCCCGAACCAAAATACGGAATTGGTCGCGCTCGACGACAAGAAGGTAAACACCCAGAATCGTCGTTTGTATGATCACGGCGGTCATCAGCGTCAGGGCAGCGGTGAACAGGAAATTGGAATCCCCGACTGACAAGCTGGCGCGGCGCAGCAGAAGCGAGGAAAACGCGAATCCCAGGCCGGAGCCGAGCCCAATCGCCGCCGATTTATTCCACAGGCGAGTGACGAGCGCGCCGTCGGTGCGCGCGATGGTGATCAGCACGACGCCCGCCACGCTGACGCCGATGGCGACCCATCCTTGCAGTTGGATCACCTCGTTGAAAAACAGCGCGCTTACGACGGCGGTCAGGAATGCTTCCGTTCGCGCATAGGTCGTCCCCGTCGCGAAATTCCGTAGCGAAAACAGATGAATTAGCAGCGCCGTGGCGGTGATCTGCGTTATCCCCATCGCCAGCGTAAACCCAAGGAAGGTCGGCGAAAGGGATGGAAATGGCTTGTCGTAGACATACTGGATGACCAAAAAATACAGGATGGCGAAGGGCAGCCCATACAGGAACCGCACGAACGTCACCGCGATTGGGGACAGATGCGCGGTGAGGTGCTTCTGCCCGCCGGTGCGGACGGCCTGCGCCGCCGAGGCCATCAAGGTCAGATAGACCCAGGTCCAGGAATCCATGCTTTAATCATCCAGCTAGAGTGATGGTTCTGAAGTTCGTCCCATGAAATGGGGCGAAATGCAGGATCTGAATCACACTAGTTTCTATACGTTGGTGTGCTGATTCACGAGAAATTCAATGTTATAATTTCTCGATCAGAACACTTGTGCGCGTCGCGGCCTGTTCCCGCGACTTGATCTGAATCAACGGGTGGGTTTGACGAATTTGTTAAAGTTGAACCGATTGGGGAAAATACAAGCAGGAGAACGGACATGCCAGCCGTCTTGGACGCATTGTATCGGGATCACGCCAATATGGTCGCCTTGTTGCGGGTTTTGGACCGTCAGTTGACGGCGTTCGATGACGCGGAACCGGTGGATTACGAAATTGTCGGCGATGTTCTGACGTACTGTCGCGATTATCCGGATATTCGACACCATCCGATTGAGGATCACCTGTATATTGTCCTGAGGAATCTTAATCCTGAAATGGCGGCGGGCGCCGCGCCGATTGTCGCGGAACACGGCGCGTTGGCGGATTTGGCGGTGGAGGCGTCGGTCATGTTGAATCAGGTGTTGATGGAAATGTCCGTCTCGCGGGATGAATTTTCCACGCTGGGGCGCCGCTTTGTCGAGGCGCAGACCCGGCACATGGAAGCCGAGGAAAAACTTCTCTTTCCGGTCGCCCTGCGGGTGTTGAAGGAATCGCACTGGGACGATATGGCAACCGTTGTTCTCGATCCAGGGGACGACCCGGTTTTCGCCGACGGCGCCGTCACGCGGTTCGACCGTCTGCGCGAAGTAGTGCGGGAACTGTCCGGGGGATGATTTGAGCCCGTTGGAAGAAGATGTTGGACCGCAGAACACGGTGATCGCGTTCCTGTCCCGGCCCGAGGCGTATGGCGAATCGGGACCGGTTGAGCGGATCGACACACATATTTCCGTAATTTTCCTGGCTGGAGACCGCGTTTACAAAATGAAGCGCGCGGTGCGGTTCGATTACGTCGACTATCACGCGCTGGACCGGCGAGAACGGTTTTGCCGCGAGGAAGTCCGACGCAATCGCCGGACCGCGCCGAATTTGTACCTGGGCGTAGTTCCCGTTACCGCCGATGCGGACGGTGCGTTGGCGTTGAACGGCGGGGGTGAGCCGGTCGAATGGCTGGTGGAAATGCGACGCTTCGATCAGGCGGATTTATTTGACCGACTTGTCGTCGGCGGGCGCCTTGATGCGCCGGTGATGACGCGTTTGGCCGACCGCATCCACGCGTTTCATAAGGACGCGAATATCATTCGCGACGTCGCCGGCGCCGATGCGATCCGCGCCGTGATCGACGGTAATCTGGCGGCGCTTCGCGGGCCCGCCGCCGAACCGCACGACCCCGTGCTTGTTGAGGTGCTTGCCGCGCGGGCGCGTGAGGCCTTGCAAAAGATCGCGCCTTTGTTGAATGAACGCGGCGCGGCGGGTGCGGTTCGCAGTTGCCATGGCGATTTGCATCTCCGCAATATCTGCCTGCTGGATGGCGAACCGACGTTGTTCGATGGGGTTGAATTCAATGACGCGATATCGTC
>JABJJH010000600.1 GCA_018660965.1 Rhodospirillaceae bacterium
AGAACCGTCAGCGCGTGGTATTCGACGCCCAGGAACACCAACGTCGCATTCGCCATACCCGGCGCCGCCGCGAATATTTCATCAAAGGAGACCGTATCGAACAGCACATAAATACCGAAAATGCCGAGCGCAAAGCCTATATCACCGACCCTATTAACGAGAAACGCCTTGATCGCGGCTGCGTTGGCCGATGGTTTATCATACCAGAACCCGATCAGCAGGTACGAACACAGCCCAACGCCTTCCCAGCCAAAAAACATCTGCACAAGATTGTCGGCTGTCACCAGCATCAGCATGAAAAAGGTGAACAGGCTTAGGTAGGCGAAAAACCGGGGAATCGATTTGTCATGGTGCATGTACCCGATTGAATACAGATGCACGACCGCCGACACCGTGGTGACGACCATCAACATGACCGCCGTCAACGTGTCCACTTTCAACGCCCACGCGAACGACAAATCGCCGGAAACGACCCATGCGAACAACGGAACGGTTCGTGGCGCGCCGCTCAAGGCGACGTCGTAAAATAGGTAATAGGAAATCAGGGCCGACAGCACCATCATGGTGCATGTCACCAACTCCGCGCCCCGGTCACGGATGACCGACCCGAAGAACCCCGCGACGAATGCGCCCAGGAGCGGCAGAAATACGGTGGCAGCTTCCATCCGTCCCTTAACCCTTCATCATATTGACGTCTTCGACAGCGATGGACCCGCGATTGCGGTAGTACACTACGAGAATCGCCAGACCAATCGCCGCTTCGGCGGCGGCGACGGTCAAGACGAACATCGCGAAAACTTGTCCGACTAAATCATGCAGGTGGGTCGAAAAAGCCACGAAATTGATGTTTACCGCCAAAAGCATCAATTCAATCGACATTAAAATAATGATCACGTTTTTGCGGTTCAGAAATATCCCGAACAGGCCCAGCGTGAACAGAATCGCTGCGACCGTCAGGTAATGCGATAGTCCAATTTCCAACATCAGATCCCGCTCCCCGGCGCAACCTTCACAATCTCGACTGAATCTTCAGCCTTCCGCGTGACCTGATCGGAAATCCGTTGCCGCCTTACGCCTTCACGGTCGCGCAACGTCAAAACAATTGCGCCGATCATCGCAACCAGCAACACCAGACCAGCGGCCTGAAACAGGTAGATGTAATGGGTGTAAACCAGCTTACCCAACGCATTCGTGTTCGTGACCTGATCGATCGGCGGAATTGGCGCGGCGGACATGGCGTCACTAACCGGTAAAACAACCCAACTTCCGCCGACAACGGCCAGTTCGGCCAGCAACACAATGCCGACCAACGCACCGATCGGCAGGTATTGCAGCACGCCTTCGCGTAATTCCACGAAGTTGATGTCCAACATCATCACGACGAACAGGAATAACACCGCCACGGCGCCGACATAGACGATGACCAGAATCATCGCCAGAAATTCGGCCCCCATCAGAACAAATAATCCGGCTGCGTTGAAGAACGTCAAAATCAAAAACAGCACGGAATGCACGGGATTACGCGACGATATAACCATTACCCCCGCGGCCACGGCCACGAAGGCGAATAGATAAAACGCCAATCCTTGAATGATCATGTAATCCCCTTGTTACGCGCGCCGAAAACGTTCTTAAGCAACCGCTCCGTCACCCGTGCGATTTGTTTAGCGATACGGCGCGTCCAATGCAATATTCGACGCTATTTCCGCTTCCCAGCGATCTCCATTCGCTAGCAGCTTGTCTTTGTTATAAAAAAGTTCTTCACGCGTTTCCGTCGCGAATTCGAAATTGGGCCCTTCCACGATGGCGTCCACTGGACACGCTTCCTGGCAAAACCCGCAATAAATACATTTCGTCATGTCGAGGTCGTAGCGCGTTGTGCGCTGGGACCCGTCTGCGCGCGGTTCCGCTTCAATCGTGATGGCCTGCGCCGGACAAACGGCTTCGCATAATTTACACGCGATGCAGCGCTCTTCGCCATTCGCGTATCGGCGCAGCGCATGCTCACCCCGAAACCGGGGCGACAACGGACCTTTTTCATATGGATAGTTTATCGTGTGCTTTGGCCGAAACATCGCTTTCAAGGTCAACGCCATGCCTTGAACGAGTTCCATCAGCAAAAATGAGCGCGCCGTGCTGTCAAGCATCGTACAAGCCTCCGGGTTTCACCGTTATTACACTCATGCGCCAACAACCTTGCCGCCATAGACGACCCAACCCGCCACCAAGACGACCCAAATCAGTGATATGGGTAAAAACACTTTCCAGCCCAACCGCATAACCTGATCGTAACGATATCGGGGGAATGTCGCCCGCACCCAAAGAAAGACAAACAGGCAAAAGGCGATCTTGCCCGCGAACCAGATTGGTCCCGGTATCCATGTGAACGGGGCGATGTCAAATGGCGCCATCCACCCGCCCAGAAACAGCAGCGACGTCATCGCGCTCATCAGGATCATGTTCGCGTATTCACCCAGAAAGAACATCGCGAACGTCATGGACGAGTATTCGACGTTGTACCCCGAAACAAGCTCGGCTTCGGCTTCCGGCAAATCGAACGGCGCCCGGTTGGTTTCCGCCAATGTCGAGATGAAAAAGATTATGAACATTGGAAACAACAGTCCAAAGAAATGCCAGTTCCAGAACCCGCCGGCCTGAGCTTCGACAATCGAGGAAAGGTTCAGGGAGCCTACATAGAGCAAGACCGTGATAATCACGAACCCCATGGAGACTTCGTAAGACACCATCTGGGCAGCGGATCGTAACGCGCCCAGAAACGCGTATTTTGAATTCGACGACCAACCGGCCATGATGATTCCATAAACGCCCAGTGAAGAAATGGCGAAAAGGTACAGTATGCCGACATTGATATTCGCCAGCACCAGACCTGAATCAAACGGAATGACGGCCCACGCAATCAGACTCAGCACGAACGTGACCATTGGCGCGGCGACAAACATTATCCGGTTTGAGCCTGCGGGAATGATGGTTTCCTTGAGCAACAACTTCAGGCCATCCGCCAAGGGCTGCAACAACCCAAAGGGTCCCACGACGTTTGGCCCCTTCCGGTACTGCATCCACCCGATGACCTTGCGTTCCGCCAGCGTCAGATACGCAACGGCGCCCAGCAAGGGTGCAACAATGCAGACGATGTAAAAGACCGTAACGATTGTCGGCCAGGCGTAGATGTCCCAGAATTCAACCATCGGTGCCGGTCGCCCCCTCGGCGTTCAAAACGAATTCCCGTGTGCAGGCGGCCATGGTTTCCGACGCGCGGCTGATTGGATCGGTCATGTAGAAATTCTCAATGGACGATCCCAGCGGCGTCGATGACAAGGCGCCCGGCGTTCCGAACGCCCCCCATGGCGACGGCTCCACGGAATCGATTTTGGTAAAATGCGGACAGGCTGCATGCAGTTGTTTGCGTAGTGCCGGCAGATCGTCATAGGGCAAGGTTTTACCAAGAACTGCGGACAATGCGCGGAGTATGGTCCAATCCTCACGCGCGTCACCGGGCGGGAACGCCCCGCGGCGCCCCAATTGAACGCGGCCTTCCAAATTCACATACGACCCGTTCTTTTCGGTATACGCCGCGCCAGGAAGGATCACATCGGCGGCGTGCGCGCCTGCGTCGCCATGATGCCCTTGATAAATTACAAACGCCTTATCCAAGGCTTGCGCATCAATTTCATCAGCGCCGAGAAGATACACGACATCAATGTCGCCGGACGTCGCGCCGTTGAGAATACCTGCAACATCGCGGCCACCAGTGCCGGGCGTAAATCCAATATCCAACCCACCAACGCGCGCAGCGGCGGTATGCAGCACATTAAACCCATTCCAACCGTCGCGCACCAATCCGCAATCATCGGCAATTTTGCGCGCCGCCGCCAGACAGGCGGCGCCATCGTCGCGGGACAACGCGCCCATGCCGATCATTAGCATCGGCCGTTCCGCAGCTTTCAACGCCGCCGCGAACGGGTGAGTCCCATCGGCAATTTCCTGCAAGATCGCAGCGCCCGCGCCCAAATGATCGTAAGAATAGGTCAAATCGTATTGGGGCCCGACAACACCGATTTTCATACGTCCGGCCAACCACCCTTTTCGAAGACGGGTGTTCACCAGGGGCGCTTCCCAGCGCGGATTCGAGCCAATAATCAGGCACACATCGGCGTCTTCCGCTTGCGCAATACCCGTGTTGAACAGGTAACCGGCCCGAACGGACGAATCCAGGGCCGCACCATCCTGTCGGCAATCCAGATGCGGCGATCCCAGCGCATCCATCAGCCCTTTCAAGGCGAACATGGATTCCGCGTCGCACTGATCTCCGGCGATTGCGGCGATACGATCACCCGACACCCCTGTTATTTTTGCCGAAATTGCGGCGAACGCTTCATCCCAACTCGCGGGTTCCAGTTTCCCCGCCGCATTCCGGACATAGGGTTTGTCCAGCCGTTGCCGACGCAAACCGTCACAGGAAAATCGTGATTTGTCGGAAATCCACTCTTCGTTGACGTCTTCATTCAAGCGCGGCAACACGCGCATGACTTCATTGCCGCGCACATCGATGCGGATATTGCTGCCCACGGCGTCCAGCACGTCTATTGTTTCGACCTTTTTCAATTCCCACGGACGCGCGACGAATGAATACGGTTTTGATGTCAGCGCGCCGACTGGACACAAGTCGATGACATTGCCGGACAACTCCGACGACACCGCCTTTTCCAAGGTCGTAATTTCCGCGTTCTCGCCCCGGTTGACCATGCCCATGTCGGTGACGCCGCCGACTTCGGTGGAAAACCGCACGCAACGCGTGCAATGAATGCAACGGGTCATGATCGTGTTGATCAATGGTCCCATGTATTTTTCGGACACGGCACGTTTTTCTTCGGTATAGCGGCTGCCGCTATGGCCATACCCCATGGCCTGATCCTGCAAATCGCACTCACCGCCTTGATCGCAAATCGGGCAATCCAGCGGATGGTTGATCAACAGGAATTCCATGACGCCGGTGCGCGCCTTTTCAACCATCGGGGAATTGGTGGTTACTTCCATCCCTTCCCCAGCGGGAAGCGCACATGACGCCTGCGGTTTTGGCGGCCCTGGCGCAACTTCAACCAGACACATCCGGCAATTCCCGGCGACGGACAACCGCTCGTGATAGCAAAACCGAGGGATTTCGACGCCGGCCTGCTCGCAGGCCTGCAGAACCGTCAAGCCGTCCTCGACCTCGATTTCCACACCGTCGATTTTTAATTTTGGCATGCCGCGTTCCTATTCAGCCGCTACCGGACGACTGGTCACGCCCTTGCGTTCCAGAATGCGGTACTCGATCTCGTCGCGAAAATGCCGGATCAATCCCTGGACAGGCCACGCCGCGCCATCGCCAAGCGCGCAAATCGTATGCCCTTCAATCTGCTTCGACACATCATAAAGCATATCGATTTCATCAATCTCGGCCTCGCCCGTGACCATCCGTTCAAGGATGCGCCACATCCAACCGGTTCCTTCCCGGCACGGCGTACACTGGCCACAACTTTCATGTTTATAAAAGTACGCAAGACGCGCGATGGCTTTGACGATGTCCGTGGACTTGTCCATGACGATCAGGCCCGCCGTCCCCAAACCACTTTGTTGTTCCTTCAGCGAATCAAAGTCCATCAACACATCTTCGCAAATGTGTTTCGGCAACATCGGTGTTGAGCTACCGCCAGGGATGACCGCCAGAAGATTGTCCCAGCCGCCGCGCACGCCGCCTGCATGGGTTTCGATCAATTCCTTAAGCGGAATCGACATTTCTTCTTCGACGTTGCACGGGTTATTCACATGCCCTGAGATGCAAAATACTTTGGTGCCGTGATTATTTTCGCGACCGAAACTCGAAAACCACTCCGCGCCCCGGCGCAAAATTGTCGGCGCCACGGCAATCGTTTCAACGTTATTCACCGTTGTTGGGCAGCCGTACAACCCAGACATCGCCGGGAATGGCGGTTTCAGGCGCGGTTGGCCCTTTTTGCCTTCCAAGCTTTCCAGAAGCGCCGTTTCCTCACCACAAATATACGCCCCGGCGCCCCGGTGGACGAAAACGTCGAACGCCCATCCGGACCCGCACGCGTCCGGCCCGATCAGTCCCGCGCCATAGGCTTCATCGACGGCTCGTTGCAACGCCGCCGCCTCATTAACAAACTCGCCGCGGATATAAATATAGGCGGCATGCGCAGCCATCGCGAAGCCCGCCAGCAAACAACCTTCGACAAGCTTATGCGGGTCATGGCGAAGGATATCGCGGTCCTTACAGGTGCCGGGCTCGCTCTCGTCACCGTTTACGACAAGATAATGCGGGCGATCCCCAATTTCTTTCGGCATGAAGGACCATTTAAGGCCGCTCGGGAACCCGGCGCCGCCACGGCCCCGTAAGCCCGAAGACTTCATTTCCTCGACGATCCAGTCGCGGCCCTTGGCGATAATGTCCTTGGTCTCACGCCAATCACCGCGTTTGCGCGCGCCGTCCAATCCCGGGTCGTGTAACCCGTACAGGTTGGTGAAAATTCGGTCCTTATCCTGAAGCATATCGGTCAATCTTCCGAAAAAGTAAGGTCGTTCAGAACGTTGGGGCCACCTTCAGGCGCCGATTTCTGACGAGTGATTTGCGGACCATGCGGAGGCGTTTCACCAGCCTGGAGCGCCTTTAGTACCGCGACCATGCTTTCCGCATTTAAATCTTCGTACATGTCGTCATTGATTTGAACAATAGGTGCGTTGACGCAAGCGCCAAGACACTCGACCTCAAGCATTGAAAACATCCCATCCTCGGTCGTTTGTCCAAATCCAACGCCAAGATATTCTTTCGCCGCGCCCAATACCGCGTCCGAATCACGAAGCCAGCATGGCGTCGTCGTACAGAACTGCAACAAATATTTGCCGACGGGCTTCATGCTGATCATCGTGTAGAAGCTCGCCACCTCGACGACGCGGATACGCGGCATGTCCAAAAACGACGCCACGGCGTCCATAACCGCGTCACTAGCCCAGCCGCTGTTTTGCCGTTGCCCAAGGTCAAGCAGCGGCAAGACCGCGCTGGCCTCCCGCCCTTCCGGATATTTCGCCACGATTTGTTTCGCGGTTTCCATATTTTCCGGCGTGAATTCGAATGTTTCGCTCATCATCCGCGCCTATCGATCAATCTCGCCAAAAACAACATCCATGGAGCCTAATATCGCCACGGAATCCGCCAACATATGCCCTTTGCACATAAAA
>JABJJH010000360.1 GCA_018660965.1 Rhodospirillaceae bacterium
ACCCGCCCAGCACCCTGCCGCGCGGATAGGGAATTTCGCGCCCGTCCAAGCCGGAATTCCGGTCGGCCTTGAAGCCCCAGGTCAGCGTCGGGTGCTCCAGAAGCTTGATGTAACCAGCCGGTATGTGGATCAGCGGGTTGGTATCCTTGCCGCCCGCTTCAAGCAGGATCACGCGTGTATCGGGGTCTTCCGTCAGCCGATTGGCGAGCACGCAACCGGCCGAACCGGCGCCCACGATGACATAATCCGCTTGCATGGCGATCTCCCTCCCACTGACGATTATCGACCCCGAACGGTTCACGTCGCGCCAAGGGCAGAGCCAAGAAGCAATGCATATCAACACAATGCCGGTCAACCGTTTTGCGCGGATGTGGCAATGAAAGGGCGCCGTCACTCACCTTACAAATACCGTAGAGAACCCCACCGCGAAGCCAGTTAAGGGAACGCCATTTCCCATCCATTGATATTTTCACGCCCGCCCGTTTCACCGGGTCGGTTCAGGCGAAGGATGTGAACGGAGGATCTTGATCCGTTGTTACATGACACTGCGGACGGGGACACTATCAAAACGAAGACTTTGTGTTTATAATCGCTCACGCTCTTCCCGAAAAACGAACGTTCGGGGAGAGCGGTAGCTATTCGAGAGTGGCGTTTTAAACTCGCACCGTCGCCGCCTCTTTGGGCGCGCCCTGGGCCCAGTTAAAATTTCCAAACGAACTGGTCGACCCGCGCGCGTGGAAGGATATGGCGTCGTGACGCTGGCGCCGGGTTTTCTGTGGTGGACGTCTTTAAAGCTGGCGCGCAGGCTCAACAATGCTGTATTTATTTGCATTCTCCGCGTCTTGAAATCTAACTGTGTCTTTAAATTTAATTGAATGACGCTTGAAACAATGTCCTCGCCTGAAACGCAAATTAGGACCGGTAATTCCGCGTTTAGTCTAAAGGGACGAAAGGCTGTGGTGACAGGCGGCGGCGGGTTGATCGGCGCCGCTATTGTACGCGCGATGGCGGATTCCGGGGCGTCAGTCACAGTGCTGGACAAAGCTGACGACGATGTTCGCGCGCTTTTCAAAAATTCCGACCCGCCAATCAATGTCGCCAATTGCGATGTCACGGATTTTGACGTGCTGGCGGATATGGTTAACGGCATTGACGAAGATTTGGGCGGCATTGATATTTGGGTCAACAGCGCCTACCCGCGCACGGAGGATTGGGGCGCCAAGCCCGCCGATACGCCGATGGAAAGCTGGCGACGCAATGTCGATATTCAAATGAACAGCTCCTGCCTGCTCGCTGATTATGTGGCCCGGCGCATGGCGACGCGAAAAAGCGGATCGATTATTAATGTCGCATCGATCTTTGGCGTCGTTGCTCCTGATTTTCAGGTCTATGAAGGAACGGATATGACAACGCCCGCCGCGTATACCGCGATCAAGGGCGGTGTGATTGCTCATACGCGGTTCCTCGCCAGTTATTACGGGCGCAGCGGCGTACGGGTGAACGCAATATGTCCTGGAGGCGTGCGCGGCTCCAATCAACCCGATTCATTTGTCGACGCCTACGGCAAAAGAACGGCGTTGGGGCGCATGGCGAACGCCGATGAAATCGGCCCGCCCGTCGTCTTTCTTGCTTCTGACGCCGCCTCTTATGTCACGGGCAGCGCGTTGATGGTGGATGGTGGATGGACAGCGATATAGCGAAGGCTCGGCTCAAGAGGCCGGACCTCGTCCTAGAGGGAACCATGATACGGTTGATCCCCTTCGATCTGCGACACCGGGACGACCCAGCCTATTTGAAGTGGCTGCATGACTATGACGTTATCAAGACTTTGCACTTGCCACACTATGTCTCAACCCCCGTTTCCTACGCCGAAGTTGCCAGTTATTGCGATCAATTGGCGGCGTCGGATACAGATTTAATGCTCGCAATGCATCACCGGGCGGATGACGCTTTTATCGGGACGTTAAAGGCGGGCCACATCGACTGGTATTCACGGATCGCCGATATAGGCGTCATGATCGGCGACAAGAATTATTGGGGTCGTGGCCTCGCCAAGGATGCGATATACACACTGGGAAAATTTCTGTTCGCCGAAATAAGAATTCGCAAAATAGTCTGCGGCTCAATGGCCATTAACGCCACGATGATCGCCACGTTCAAACAGTTGGGATTTCAGCAAGAAGCTTGTTTTCGCGACCAGGATCGCTTCGAGGGTGGCTTTTGCGATCATATACACTTGGGTTGTTTTGCATCGGAATTGCGCGACCCATCCCTCTCACGCTAGGTAAAGCAAACCTCCAATAAAGGAAAATCTGTTTGATACCCTTATCAATTCCTGATTTGCGTGGTCGCGAAATCGAATATCTCACGCGCTGTGTCGAAGATAACTGGGTCTCTTCCGCCGGCCCATTTGTCACCGAACTCGAAGAACGAATGGCGGCGATATGCAACTGTTCGCATGGCGTCGCCACGGTCAACGGCACGGCTGCGCTTCACCTGTCGTTGATTGGATTGGGTATCTCTCCAGGAGATGCGGTGGTGGTCCCCGATTGGACGTTCGCAGCGACGGCGAACGCTGTTATGCATGCGGGCGCAACGCCGGTTCTGGTGGATGTGAATGCTGAAAACTGGACTCTGGATCCACAATGTTTGCATCGCGCGCTCGCGGGGGAAGAAGGGCGGATCAAGGCGATTGTCGCGGTTCACGCTCTGGGCCATCCCGCCGACATGGATTCGATTTTGGAAATTGCCGCAGTCCATGGCGTGCCTGTGATAGAAGATGCGGCCGGCGCCCTTGGCGCCACTTACCGGGGGGCGCCTGTCGGTTCCTTTGGGGCCGCTGCGATTTTCAGTTTTAACGGAAACAAAACCGTTACCGCAGGTAGCGGCGGCGCTATCGTCACCGACGATGGGGTTTTGGCGGACAGGATGCGCCACATAAGCACGCAGGCCCGCGTCAGTCAGGATTATCGCCATGACACGGTCGGATATAACTACAGAATGGCAAACATAAACGCAGCGATTGCGGTCGCTCAATTGGAGCGAATGGACGAGATGATCGCGGCAAAGCGCGCAATCGCGGCCCGTTATGACTCGGCAATCAGGGGGCGTAATGATTTGGAACCGATGCCGCGGATGAATTGGGCGGAGAGTTGTTGCTGGTTATACTCGGTTCGAACCAAATCCACCGAAGATGCTGATAATCTTGTGGATACGTTAAACGAAAAAGGAATCCAGGCGCGAAAATTCTGGCGGAGTTTATCGGAGCAGGCCCCCTACGCTAAGTCCCCGACTTACGCTAACGGCGTCGCCGGCGCGCTCGGTGGGCGGATTGTGTCACTGCCTTGCAGCAGTAATTTATCGCAGGCAGATCAAAGCATCGTCATTGACGCGTTGGACGCATGGACCGGGTGACAAATTCGATCATCCTTGTTGGCGCGGGGGGGCATGCCTGTGGTGTGGTTGACGCCATTACCGGGTCGGGCGGGCATGTCGCGGTCTGCGTCGATCCCAAGCCAAATGATTGGTTGGAGACAAGGCGGGTTTCGAACGACGACGATGTGACGCCAGACGAGGGAGCCGTGGCGCTTGGCGTCGGCGGCGTGACGCCGGAGGCGCTGAAGACCCGATTGGCCCTGCTGCAAAGCTTTTTGGATCGCAATTTCACCGCCAACCCAATTATCCATCCCACGGCGACTGTTAGCCCGAGCGCGGTGTTGGAAGCGGGTGTTACCGTACTTGCAAACGCCGTCATACAACCCTTTACGCATATTGAAAGCGGTGTGATCGTGAATACAGGCGCCATCGTTGAACATCACAGCAGTGTCGCCGCCGGGGCGCATATCGCCCCCGGTGCGATTGTGCTGGGCCAATGTCATATTGGGTCTTGTTGTATGATCGGCGCGGGCGCGGTAATTCTGCAGAAACAAACCGTCGCCCCTTTCACATTGGTTAAAGCCGTGACCCGCTTTCCCGAAAGCTTACACAAAGGCGATAGGAAACGCTGAAATTATGAAATTTCAAGAAAACCAAGCAACTTTCGTTATCGCTGAAATCGGTGCGAACCATAACGGCGACATGGAAATCGCAAAGAAAATGATCGATTGCGCTAAGGAATGCGGCGCTGACGCCGTTAAATTCCAATCCTGGGACGCCAGCTTGTTTTCAAAGCAAGTCTACGAAGAGAACAAATTTCTGGGCGACGATTACCGGGACCGGAACGACTATACCTTGCGTGAAATCATGGATAAATTTTCAGTCAGCTACGCGCAAATGGAGGATTTAAAGGCATATTGTAAAGATGTAGGGATAATATTTTCCTCGACTCCGTTCAGCGCAAAAGAATTTTCTGAAATAGAAAAACTTGGAGCGCCCTACATAAAAATTGCATCCATGGATTTGGTGAATCCGGAAATTCTGGAAGCGGCGGGGGCGGTTCGCCTGCCGATCCTCTTGTCCACGGGGTTCAGCGAACTTAGTGAAATTGAACAAGCGGTTCGCATCATTGAGGATGGAGGCAACGATCAACTCGTTATCCTGCACTGCAACGGTTTATATCCACCTGATGACCATGAAGTGAACCTCAATAATATGGCCATGTTGCGAGCGGCGTTCGGTTACCCCGTTGGCTTTTCGGATCATACGATTGGCGTGGAGATGAGCATCGCGTCGATTGCGCTGGGTGCGACAGTGCTGGAGAAGCATTTCACGCTGGATAAGCAAATGTTTGGGTGGGACCACGCGGTTTCCGCCGATCCGCCCGAGATGGCGATGATTTGTAGCGCCGCCAAGAAAATTCATGCCGGGCTCGGCCAATCGCGCAGACAAATCAGCCCGCGTGAATTGGAGCGCCGAACATCGTATCGAAGATCGATTGTCGCCGCGTGCGATATAAAGGCCGGACAGGCAATTGGCCGCGGTGATATTACGTTTCGCCGCCCCGGCCATGGAATAGCCCCGATGCAATACCATACGGTTGTCGGGAAAATCGCCGCCAGCGATATCGCAAACGACACGATCATCGCCCAGGAGAGTTTGATCACCCCGCCCGGGGAGGATGCCAAGAAGTGAACGGCTCTATTGGGATTTGCACGAGCGTCTATCCGATAGCTGACGCGTTTCTGGAGGACTATGTCGATGGTCTGTCCCAAGCCGTCGCCGGTCATAAAGAGACGACGTTGATCCTGGCGGTCGAGAATGGATACAATCCGTCACGTCTTATTTCCGCCCTGCCAGCGTCCGTCATCGCAATTGTACAAGAAAGTGTGTCCGGATCGACGCCTGCGGGTTTACGGGGCGTCATGCTCGCCGCCGCTGTACGCAGCAAATGTGACTACCTTGTCTTTGCCGATTTTGACGACCGGCTCCGTCCCGGCGCGATAGAACGACATCTGCAAGCGCTGCAAGGCGCCGACATTTCCTATGGCGATTTAGCGATCATTGATGCCGAAAGCCGCGATCTTGGCCGCACATTTTTCGACGGCGCCTGCGTTCCCGAAAAAATTCATACGGTCACGCCCGTGTTGCACCGGAATTTTCTGGGCTTTTCCAATACGGCCGTTCGCCGTGTTTCAATAACAGGCGCCGTTCCAAAAATTCCTGACGAAATTTCCGCCGCCGATTGGTGGGTTTACACTCATCTGTTGCAGGCTGGTCTGACCGGGCGCCGTGCAGATGGCGTTGTCTCCGATTATCGTGTTTATGCGAATAGCCTCTTAGGCGCCAATGCAGCGGGCTCCCGACATGATTTGATCGAAAGATGCCGTTTGGCGCTTATCCATTACAGGCATTTATCGCCGCTCGCAGCCCCTTATCGTGATGATGTTGAGAACCTTGCCGCCGCGCTGGAAAGCACCCCCGATTGGGCCGCAAAGATGATTGTCACCTTGCAAAATAGTCCGGGTGTTTGGTTCGACGACGTAAAACGCGCCGTGGACATTATGCTGCGGACCACGGACAGGACCTTAGAATCTGCGCCATGAAGACTCACTCCGGAAACGCCTAGGACGTCAAATCTCACATTGGAACGACTAACACAATTCGACGAATATTTATGCCGACCGAGCGATCAATTGCGAGCCATTATGGTTCGTTTAAACGAATTGCCGGTTACGTTCGTCATCGCGCTTGATGACGCGGGGCGCCCTGTCGGAACGGTGACGGATGGCGATATCCGTCGTGCGGTCCTGGCTGAAAAAACGCTTGAGGCTCCCATATCTGAAATCATGCATGGGACGCCTTTGATCGGCCACATAAACGACCTGCCGACCAGTCAGTCCCTGCTTAACGAAGTCGAATTTCTTCCCATGGTCGATGGGGATGGCGCCCTGGCGGAAATCTGGCTTCGATCAAAATTAAAAGAGCGCATTTCCACCGCGCTGGTGATGGCGGGTGGGCAAGGAACGCGTCTTGGCCAACAGACCAAAACTCAACCCAAGCCATTGCTCGACGTCGACAATGCGCCCATTTTGGAACATGTCCTCACGTGGCTCGAATCAGGCGGCGTTGAAAATATTTATATTTCGACCCACTACCTCGCCGATAAGATTAGCACGTTTCTGGATGCTCGAAATGGAATGTCGACGCCTCGGATAATCTATGAAAAAACATTGTTGGGCACTGCCGGCGCGTTGAACCTTCTGCCTTCGGGTGTAAAAGGCCCAATCCTTGTGATGAACGGCGACGTTTTAACCACGATGGACGTATCGACATTGCATGACTTCCATACGTCTCATGGATATGATTGCACAATCGCCGTTACGCCTTTCGATTTTACGGTCCCGTTTGGCGTCATCCGCTACGACGACCAGGGGGTATTCGAAGGCATCGACGAGAAGCCCACCTTTACCCGTTTTGTTGCTGCGGGAATTTACCTGCTTGGGTCCGAATTTTTGGGGCTTTTCGCGCCCAAAGAAAAAATCGATATGCCCGACCTTTTAAACCTTGGTCGCCAGGCAGGTCTAAACATTGGTTTGTTCCCGATTCATGAATATTGGATCGACATTGGTCGGCCCGATCAGCTGTCGCGGGCGAACAAAGAGTGGAAAGATCAAAAATGAACGCCATGCAAACAACCGCCGCCACGAAGCCACTGAGCTATGCGGGGCGCAATGTCCTCGTCACCGGCGCCGACGGTTTTATCGGGTCCCATCTTGTGGAGGCCCTGGTCAAGACAGGCGCTCACGTTACCGCGCTTTCTTATTACAATTCTTTTGGTGCGAATGGCTGGCTTGATGATTTGGAATCGGAAACATTCGGCAAGATCGACATTCGCGCAGGTGATATTCGCGACGAGCGTTTTGTCCATGGTTTGGTTGCGGGTCAAAACGTCGTTTTCCACTTGGCGGCCCTCATTGGGATACCATATTCCTACATTGCGCCCGCCTCTTACGTTGATGTTAACGTCAAAGGCTCGATGAATATATTGAACGCGAGTCTTGATCATGGGGTCGCACGCGTGGTGCACACCTCAACGTCCGAGGTCTATGGCTCGGCGCGCGTCACGCCGATCACCGAAGATCATCCCCTACAAGCGCAATCGCCGTATTCCGCAAGTAAAATTGCAGCTGACGCCATGGCGGAAGCCTATGCAAAATCGTTTGATCTTCCCGTTGTCATCTTACGTCCCTTTAACACTTTTGGGCCGCGACAGAGCGAGCGCGCCGTAATTCCGACGATAATTCGCCAGGCCCTGGATCCCAATTGCGCCACGATCCAAATTGGCGACCTCACCCCTCAACGGGACTTTAATTTTGTTGGCGACACGGTGAACGCATTTATTGCTACGGGCGGCGCAACGGGTCTCACCCATGGGGCAGCGTACAACGCGGGGTCCGGTAATGCCGTTTCCATCGGTGACGCATTGGCGCGCATCCTCGCCATTACAGGCGCCAACAAAGAGGTCATGCATGAAGGTGCGCGGGTGCGTCCTGAAAACTCTGAAGTTCGGCTGCTGCTCGCGGATGCGGAAAAATTCATCGCGGCAACCGGTTGGACATCAAAAATTGACTTTGACTCTGGACTGGAACAAACGGTCGAATGGTGGCGTGCCCATCTTAACGCAAATGCCTTTCGTCTCGGCGCGTCATACGCAGTCTAATGCACAGTAAAGGCATGTTTTAATTGGTATACTTTGATAGAAACCGGTGGGGTTCATGAAAAATACGTGGCGATTTGGCGAACGGGAGATGCATTACATCCGCGAAGTGATTGATAGTGGTTTCGGGTCAAGCACATCCGGCGGCATGAATAATAGGTTTGAAGAAGCGTTTGCAAAAAAAATTGGCGCTAAATTTGCCGTGACCTTTAATTCGGGCACCTCGACTCTCCATGCGGCGCTGCACGCCGTTGGCGTGGGATATGGGGATGAAGTCATTACGTCACCGCTTACCGTAATTTCTAATCTGGATGTCATCATTTCGCTCAACGCCATACCGGTATTTGCAGACATTGATCCGAATAGTTTCAACATTGATCCGAAGGACGTTGCGCGCAAGATAACGCCAAAGACGAAGGCGATAATGCCGATTTCACTATATGGCGTCTCATGCGACCTGGACCCTTTGATGGCGTTGGGGCAGGAACATGGCATTGCGGTTATCAACGATGCGGCGGAAGCGTTTGGAGCGCTCTACAAAGGCCAACCGATCGCTGAAATTGCTGACATCACCAGTTATTCAACCGAAAATTCCAAACACATCGCCACCGGCGATGGCGGCATTGTTGTGACCAACGATGAAGCGCTCGCGGGGAAGATGCGGAAATATGGCAGCCTTGGCTACGCTGCGTTGAAACCGACCGATGGCCGTATCCGTTCCAACAAGGATATCTTTCAGGACCCCACATACAAACGACACGATGGATTGGGATATAACTATCGAATGCCGGAGGTGGCGGCCGCGTTAGGGTTGGCGCAAACGGAGCGAATAGAGGAATTCATCCAACGACGGGTGGATATTGCAGCGTTGTATCTTGACGCCGTTGCGGACTGCGACTACTTAATTCCCCAACAAGTGCCCGGAGGATGCAACAATACATTTTGGACCGTCGCCATGCGGTACGAACGCGACGATGTTTCATGGCAGGATTTCCGGCGAAAATATGTGGATTTTGGTGGCGACGGAATCTATGCGGCCTGGGCGTTGCTCTACCATGAAACGGTTTTCGCCTCTGGCGAATGGCGGCTTCATTGTCCGCCGCTTTATGAAACACTTGAATACGCCGCCACGGGGCTGTGCCCAAACGCGGAGGCCATCCAACCCAAGATTATGCAATTCGTCAATAATTATGGCGGCGTGGATGAAGCCGCGCCAATGATTGAGGCGTTGCGCAAAACCATCGGGTATTTCAATTGAAAATTGGCGCGCTCATTCCCATAAGACTGGCCTCGGAACGTCTTCCTGGAAAAGCGCTGATGACGATAAGCGGTCGCTCCGTCGTGGCCCATCTTTTGGACCGGGTTTGCGCCTGCCGTCATATCGAGAACGCCCGCGATATCGTTGTATGTACGACGACCGCGGCTAGCGACGATCCGTTGGCCGATGCGGTGGAAGCCTATGGATGTTCAGTTTTTCGAGGCGACATTGATGACATTATCCGCCGCTTCGCCGATGCGATGGCGGCGCACAAATTGTCCGCTGTCGTTCAGGTGGACGGCGACGATCCGTTGTCGGCGACAGAATATATGGACCTGACAATGGACCGTCTTCTGGCGGAACCGGACTTGGATATCGTTACGTCGGAAGGCTTGCCTTTGGGCTGTAACGTGAAGAGTTTTACGCGCAAGGCGATGGATAAAGTCGCCGCCGCGTACCAAACCCGGCAGAACGACACCGGGTTTATATACTTCTTTACGAAATCCGGTTTGACCAAACACGTCACAATCCAGCCGACATCGCCCACGCACCGTCATGACACGGCGCGCCTGACACTCGACTATCCTGTCGATTTGGAATTTTTCACCAGAATTTTTGAAGCGCTATATAGGCCTGGCGAGATTTTCGGACTGCCCGAAACGGTGGCGTTTTTGCGCGACAACCCCGAATTGATCGACATCAACCGCGATGTCGAGGCCGAATACTGGCGGCGCACGGTCGAAAAATCAAAACTATCCTTCATAGGCGCCGATGGAAGCGAACGGGAGATCGAAGGTTGACGGAAAAATGCCCCGGGGGGCAGGAAAAAATATCTCCGGTGGACCATCAATGGATCTGGATATTTCCGGTGTCAGCGTTTCGGTGGCTGTGGGTTCCGCTTGCGCTTCATCTTCAGAAACGGATGGGGTTCAAGGCGCTTTTGGTCGTGGCGACGGAACAGGATCGTAAGTATTACCTGAACATTGCGGACGGCGTGCTTGGCGCGGATCAAGTCGCGGTCATGCCCGATTACCTCGCCATGGCGGCTTCAGGCGGCGATGAGGATGAGGTCACGCTCATTAATCGCGCTCGAGCCTATGAAGAACGGTTCGGCATTACGATAATGCGGGATATTGTTCAGTCTGACCGTCATCTTGGTCGCGGCTTCATGCCGGGTTGGAACCGGTTGCCAGGGTCGCACGCGGCGGACCGGTCGACGCCTGCAAGTGTCCTCCGCGCTTGTTTTCAGCAGGCCGATTATTACGATGCGCTGGCCGTATCGCGACCACCGGCGCTAATCGTTGCCAATGGATCCGGCCATGGGGTCGCTACCAAGCATGTTCCGATGCTGTGCCGTGAAGCGAATGTGCCGTTCCGATCTTTATCAATGGGACGAATTAGCAGTTATTACTTTTGGTCTGACAATGAATTTGACCGGAACACGGCGCTCGAGAAGCATATCGAATCTTTTGGGAGCGTCAGTGCGGCGGCAATAGAAACTGCGCAGAAGGCGATACAGCCAACCACCGCGTCGGTCATCTTCACAAAGGCGAATTCCCAAGACCAGACTTTAATAAGAGCGATCTCAAACGCGGCGCTCGCCCTCATCCGACATGCTTATATGCGAATTCGCGGGTATTCAAAGGCTCAACATGGATATCGTTCACTGTCTAAAGCTTATTCATGCCTTCGGACATTCAGCGACTGGCGTTATCTGCACGGTCCCGATTGTCTTAGTTTGGACCAACTGCCGAGCTATCGAGACATCGTCTTCTTCCCGCTCCAGGCTGAACCCGAGGTGTCAATCCAGGGACAGTCTCCGGAATGTTCGCATCAAGCCGTATTGATCCACGAAATCTGCCTTAGTTTGCCGGCGAACGCTCTCTTGGTTGTTAAGGAACATCCGGTTCAGATTGGCCGTCGGCCCCGTGAAATTTATGAGTTAATCAAGGGCATGCCGAACGCAGTTCTTGTTGTGCCGGGCGAATCGAGTCTGGCGATAATTGCCCGATCCCGCCTTGTTTGCACGATCAACAGCTCTGCCGCCTACGAAGCGGCGATGCTCGGAAAAACGGTTGCGGTATTTAGCCATCATGGCGTGATCAATGCGGTTCCGCATGTACACCGGATCGATGTTTCTGAATGCCTCCGGAAAATTCCCGAATTGCTCAGGGATGACGATGCGGAATCGGTTGTGCGCCGGAAATTAGACGGTGCTCGCGCCTACTATGCGATCCAATCCTTTTGTATGGACCTTACTTCTCTCAATATGTACGGGCGGTCCAGTGCGCCCGTGGACGCCGAACTCGATGTGCTGTCGAACGCTCTACTTGAAAGTGTAGCTTCTCAGATTCCACTTGCGAGCTTACGCCCTCATCCAGGAGTAATTAATGCGATTTTGTAATAACTGTTTAATGCCGGACACTCGTCCTGATCTTGAGTTCGACGAACAAAATATTTGCGACGCCTGCGTAATGGCGCAAAGGAAATTGGCGCAAATCGACAACCCCATCGATTGGGATGCGCGGCGTGTGGAATTCGAAGGTTACATTAGGGATTTTCGCACGAGCGACCCCACGGCCTATGACTGTATCATTCCCGTAAGCGGTGGAAAGGACAGCACCTATCAAGTTCATATAATGAAAAATATTTACGGCCTGAAACCGCTTTGTTTGTGTTTCGAGCCGACTCTGCCAACGGAAATAGGCCGTCATAACCTTAACCAGCTAAACCGCATGGGCGTCGATCTGATCCATGTAAAACGAAACCCACTGGTCTACGAAACACTTATTCTCGAGTCGTTCCGGCGGGTCGGCGATATGGAATGGCCCAACCACGCGGCGATCTGGAGCCTTCCATACCGCTATGCGGTCGCCTTTAACATCCCCCTTATCATTTGGGGTGAAGGCCGGATGGAGTATGCAGGGACACTGTTCACCAGCGATAAGCATATGCGCTCGATGGATGAGGAGTGGGCGACCGACTACGGTGTTTTAAATGGTCTGAGACCGGAAGATTTTTTAAGTGAGGAAACCGGTCTGACGGCGCACGACATGAGCATGTACACGTTCCCGCCTAAGGAGCGGCTTGCCCAAGTGGGCGGCAATAGGGGCTGTACGGGATTATTTCTTGGGTATTTTTTCAATTGGGATGTGCGCCGGCAACTCGAAGAAATCGAGAAACTTGGCTGGCAGCGAAGTTCCAGCCGAATAGAAGGCGCCTATGGCGATTATGAAAATCTCGACTGCCTTTCGATGAACCTCCACGATCATCTGAAATACTGCAAGTTTGGCTATGGGAGGGCGACCGATCAAGCGACGCGCGATATACGTCATGGTGACATGACTCGGGAAGAAGGATTACGCCTGGCTGAACGATATGACGGCGAGTATCCCAAGTCGGCTGTCGCCGCTTTTTGCGAACATTTCAAGATGACCGCCTCAGAGTTTGAGAAAATTTGCGACGATTTCACCAATCCGGCGATATTCGAAATGTCGGGTGGCAGGTTTGTTCGTGACGCAGACCGGGGCCTTGTCATGAAGCCGGAAATTATCGAAGCGCGACGCAATCCATGAATTCTTGCATGATCGTGATCGTCGACTATGGCGTCGGAAATCTGCGAAGCGTTCAGAAAATGTTCGAAAAATCTGGGGCGACGGCGCTTATCTCTGCAGATCCCGATACGATAGCGGCGGCCGACGGTATCGTGCTTCCCGGGGTTGGCGCATTCTCCGACGCCATGGAAAACCTACATAAATTGGCGCTCGTTGAGTTTTTGCGGGAACAGGCGTTGGAGCGGCGAAAGCCAATTCTTGGCATTTGTCTCGGCATGCAATTATTCGCGCGCAATAGTAACGAAGGCGGTCTGAATTCCGGGCTTGGCATAATCGAGGCTGAGGTTGAACTTCTCGATGTCTCCAAACATCGTGACTGGGCCGACAAGAAATTGACTTTACCGCATATTGGCTGGAACGAAGTTCAGCCGGCGCCGGAATCGCGCCTGTTCGATGGAATTGCCGGTGGGACCGATTTTTATTTTGTTCACAGCTACCACGTTCGCTGCGAAAACAAAGCCGATGTTGCGGCTTGGTGCGAGTTCGGAAACGATTTCGCCTGCGCGATAGAGAATGATAATGTTTTCGCGACTCAGTTCCATCCTGAAAAAAGCCAATCGGGTGGCATTCAGCTAATCAACAATTATGTCGCGCTTTGCGGCGGAGCGACATGCTTGTGATCAAGGTCCGCGTCATACCGCAACTTTTATTGTCGGACGGATTGTTAAAGAAACCTGTCCAATTCAAGAAGCCACGGACCGTCGCTAACCCAATTTCAATAGCCCGTGTTTTCGAAACACGGCAAGTAGATGAGTTGATGCTTCTCGATATCGGATGCGCCAAACACAACACAAATTTCAACCGTGACATTCTGTCCCTGATTGCAGAGGAGCTAACGGTTCCGCTCGCTGTCGGTGGCGGGGTAAACAATTTGGAAACGGTTGCTGAATTGATTGGCGGGGGTGCGGAAAAAATTGTCATTAACACAGCGGCTGTAGAAACGCCGGAACTAATAACAGCGATCGCCGAGAAATTTGGGAGTCAAAGCATTGTCGTTTCAATCGATGCACTGAAGAACGCCCAGGGTGAGTATGAAGTCTTTGTGCAAAACGGACAGCACCCAACTGGACTTGACCCTGTCGCGTGGGCGATGGAGACCGTCGAGCGCGGCGCTGGTGAGTTGATTGTCAACAGCATCGCTCAGGATGGCGCGATGGACGGCTACGATATACCATTGATTAAATCCGTCGCCGAAGCCGTGTCGGTTCCCGTTATCGCCGCTGGTGGCGCCAGCGGCCCTGACGACTGCGTGAAGGCAATTCTTCAAGGCCGGGCCGCAGCAGTTTCAATAAGCAGCCTGTTTCTATTCCGCCGCATTACGCCGATCATGATTAAGGACGCTATGGCGGATGCTGGCATTCCAGTGCGGCGTTCGGAAACGATTAGGGCATTGACTGCCGGCAGACATGTGTCCCGATAAGGCGGCGCCATGCGAACCAACCTTTAATGCACGTCCTAAATTCCAAAATAGAGGCAAACGAGATGTTGGATAAAAACAGCTTTCTGACCGGCGATTTGATTTCCCTGCGCGGTTTCCAAGCCGACGATTTGCCGGGGCTGTACCGGTGGTGGGACGATGAACGGGTAACCGAATTCCTGGAAATGGGGGCCCGACCGACGCGCGATAAGGACGCCAGTGCGTTTTTGGAGCTGGCGCGGGAAAGCGACGACGCCGTCGTCTTCGCCATTGAGGAGAAGGACGGGGGCCGGGTGGTTGGAACGTGTGGCCTCTTCTCGATCGGCTGGATTTGCCGGCGGGCGCAATTTAATATTCTAATTGGAGAGCCGGACGCCTGGGATAAGGGGTACGGTCGCGAGGCCGCGTCTCTTTTGCTTGGGTACGCCTTTAACAAACTCAACTTGAACTCGGTTCAACTCGGCGTGAATGCGGACAACAAACGCGCGGTTCGCTCGTACGAAAAATGCGGGTTCGTGCATGAAGGCGTGCGCCGGCAATTCATTTACTGCGGTGGCCGCTATCACGACACCGCGATGATGAGCGTGCTGCGCGATGAATTTCTGGCGGATTGACCGTTTCACGAATCACGGATAGCCACCAATGAGCGACGTTGTAATATTTGGTCTTGGCCGGATCGGCGCGCGAAACGTTAATTTATCGAAGGACGTTCCGTTAAGCCATTTGGCGGCGGTGCGAATGACGCCTGGCTTGACCCTCGCGGGGTTGATCGACCCCGATCCGGCGGCCCGCGCCGCCGCCGCGGCGCTGTTTCCGGAAACGCCCCCGGACATCATCGTGGGCGATGCGTCCGAATTGCCGCTCCGCAGCGGTGAGGTGGTCGCCATCTGTACGCCGATGCAGACCCATGAGGCGGTGTTGGCGACGGCGCTCAAAAGAAGCCCCCGCGTGGTCATTGTCGAAAAACCGCTCGCCCCGAACATCGGCGCCGCCCGAGCGATGGTTGACGCCGCCGGCGCGGCGCTGCGCGTAAACTTCCATCGCCGTTTCGACCCCCGCCACCGGCGCTGGAAGGAAAGATCCCCTCGCAAGCCGCACGCGATCATCGGGCGCTACGGCAAGGGTTTTTTTAATTACGGCAGTCACATGATTGACTTGTTGGTGGATTGGTATGG
>JABJJH010000614.1 GCA_018660965.1 Rhodospirillaceae bacterium
GTACCGATGGGGCGCCCAACTATTCCAATGTCGCGACGGCGGTTGCGCTGACCAAAACCACCGTCAACATTCCCGATGCTTACGAAGAAGCGTCGACTTTCGATTTCAGCGGCACCATCGCCTTCGATAAGCAAACCAATTACCGCTCCATGAGCTTTTTGACGGTGCCCTTGACCACGCGCCAGGATTCGCTGATTGGCGTGCTGCAATTGATTAATGCGCGCGATAGCCAGGGAACAGTTGTTCCGTTCAGCCCGAAAATCCAGCCGGTCATCGAAGCGCTCAGCAGCCAGGCGGCCGTCGCCATCGAAAATGAAATGTTGCTGCGCTCGCAACGTGAATTGTTGGACAGCTTCATTGAGTTAATGGCCGGTTCCATTGATGCGAAATCGGCCTACACCGGTGGCCATTGTCAGCGCGTCCCCCTGGTGACCGAGGTGTTGGCGAAGGCCGCGTGCGAGTCCAATGAAGGCGTCTACGCTGATTTCGATTTAAACGAGGAAGAGTGGTACGAACTGCATCTGGCGGGTTGGCTGCACGATTGCGGCAAGGTCGCGACGCCGGAATATGTCGTCGACAAGGCGACCAAGCTTGAAACGATTTACAACCGGATTCACGAAATTCGAACACGCTTTGAAGTGTTGCGCCGGGATGCGGAAATCGACATGTGGAAGAAAAAGGCGCACGGCGAAGTAGACGACGCGACGCTGGAAGCCGCCTTCGATGCGCGTTGCCGGGAACTGGATGACGCGTTCGCGCTGATTGCGGAAACCAACATCGGGGGTGAATTCCTGGACGATGAAACGTCTGAACGCATCCGGGTGATGGGGGAGCAGAGCTGGACCCGCCACTTCGACCGGTCGTTGGGATTGTCATGGGAAGAAAGCAATCGGCTGCCCGAAGATATCGCGGCCGGTCCGGCGCAGGAGCGGTTATTGGACGACCGAGCGGATCACCTGACCGGGGAATATAACCTTGGGGAACTCTATAACCTGTCCATTCAGCGCGGCACCCTGACGGCGGAGGAACGGGAGAAAATCAACGACCATATTCGCATCACAATTTCGATGCTGGAACAATTGCCGTTTCCGAAGTCTCTGAAACGCGTGCCGGAAATCGCGGGCGGCCACCATGAAAAGATGGACGGAACGGGATACCCGAATGGGCTGACCCGTGATGAAATGTCGTTGCCCGCGCGAATGATGGCGATCGCCGATATTTTCGAAGCGTTGACCGCGTCTGACCGGCCATACAAGAAAGCCAAGAAGCTAAGCGAATGCATCCGGATCATGAGCTTTATGAAAAAGGACGCGCATATCGACCCCGATTTGTTCGATTTGTTCCTCAAGGCGGGCATCTGGAAGGAATATGCGGACCAGTTTCTGGACCCCGACCAGATCGACGATGTGGATATCAGCGAATATCTGGATGATCCCATCGAAAGCGCCGCACAGTAAGGCGGGCTTATTGCAAGACGGTTCGCAACCGGTTGACCATGGCGTCGCGTTCGGTCTCCGTATAAGGCGCGGGGGCGACGGCGTTCCAGACCGGCCCCAGACCGGCGGGGTCTCCCTTGAATCGCGCGACGACATGGACGTGTAACTGTGGCGTCGCATTTCCAAGCGCGGCGACATTCATTTTTTCGGCGCTGAATTCACCCGACATCGCGGCGGACACCATCGCGATTTCCTCGATCAATATCGCGCGGTCGGTGGGGCTAAGGTCGTGAATTTCACTGATGCCGGCGCGTTCGGGCACAAGGATCACCCAAGGATAAAGACTGTCGTTGTTCAACAGGACGCGGCACAAGGGGAAACGGATAATCTCGACGCAGGTGCGGGCGAGATCATCGTGAAGCATGAAGGTCATCGAGTTTCCTTTTGTTTAGCCGGAACCGATTTCATGGTACGACGTTCCACCCTCGCTATCAAAAGTCCTACGCAATGGATCATCGAAAAATACTCCTCGACATGTTCAGCGCCGCTATCGATGCGGCGCAACCCCGCCTCTGCGTGCCGCCGAACCTGCCGGATCGACCGAAAGGGCGGGTAATCGTCGTTGGAGCGGGCAAGGCGTCGGCGGCCATGGCGCGTGCGGTGGAACAACATTGGGATGGGGACCTGACGGGGCTGGTCGTGACCCGCCATGGGCACGGGGCGGCGTGCGAGAAAATCGAGATCGTCGAGGCGTCGCATCCCGTTCCCGATGCGGCTGGAGAGGCCGCCGCGCGGCGCATCCTCGACATGGTGCAAGGTTTGACGCCCGATGACCTCGTGCTGTGTCTCATCTCGGGTGGCGGATCGGCGTTGATGACGCTGCCCGCGCCCGGATTGACGCTGGCGGACAAGCAGGCGATCAATCGCGCGCTGCTGCGCTCCGGCGCCAATATCGCCGAAATGAACTGCGTGCGAAAACATATTTCCGCGATCAAGGGCGGGCGCCTGGCCGCCGCCGCGGCGCCGGCGCGAATCGTCACCTTGCTGATATCCGACGTCCCCGGCGACGACCCGGCGGTGATTGCGTCCGGCCCAACCGTTCCGGACCCGACAAGCCTGGGCGACGCCCGGGCGATCCTTGAAAAATACGGCATCGCCGAGCCGCAAGTTGTTTTGGATGTTCTGGCGCGCGAGTATTCCGAAACGCCGAAACCTGGCGCTACCTGGCTGGCGCGGAGCGAGACGGTCATGATCGCCACGCCGCAATTGTCCCTGGAGGCCGCGGCGACGGTTGCACGCGCGCAGGGGCTGACGCCTTTGATCCTGGGGGATGCGATTGAAGGCGAAGCGCGGGACGTCGCCCAGGTTCTCGCCGGCATAACGCGGCAAATGGTGCGCCATGGCCAACCGATCGCGCCGCCCGCGGTGTTGCTGTCGGGCGGTGAGACGACGGTGACATTACGGGGCCAGGGGCGCGGGGGCCGCAACGTTGAATTTCTTCTGGCGCTGGCGTTGGCGCTGGATGGCGTGATGGGGGACGTCTTTGCCTTGGCGGGCGACACCGACGGCATCGACGGCAGCGAGGACAACGCGGGCGCCATCATCACGCCCGACACTTTGGCGCGGGCGGCGGCGCGCGGCCTCGACCCCAAGAAATCATTGGGGGACAATGACGGGTACGGGTTCTTCGAAGCCTTGGATGATTTGGTGATGACGGGGCCGACTCTGACCAACGTCAACGATTTCCGCGCGATAATTGTTGGCGGCTGAGGTCCGGCTAAGGCCCCGTAATTCGGATGACATAGGTGAAGACATCGTCGGCTTCGGACGCATCCAGAAGTTCATGGCCCGTCGTGTTGCAGAAGTGCTTGAAGTCGATCATCGACGCCGGGTCCGTCGCCTGCACGGTCAGTATCTGTCCCGGCGTCATCTCGCGCGCGGCGCGGCGCGCTTTCAGGACCGGAATCGGGCAATTAAACCCGGTTGTGTCCAGTAAAACGTCGGTTTCCTGGTCCAATTTCGTCATGATTTACGGAAGACGGCGTTGCCGCCCAGTCCAGCCAGAACCGCGATAATGATCGCCGCGACACCATACAACGCGCCATGTTGATGCGCGACCCGATAGATTTCGGCGCCGATGCCGGTTTTATTGATATTCAACGGCGTGACCTCCATATCGGCGATGCGGCCATCGCGGATCAGATAGGTTTTGATCGAATAATCGCCGGTCGGCACGTTCGAGGGCAAGAACACATCGGTTCGAAACAATCGACCGCCGAGAATTTTAAGGCGGCCTTCCGCTTTGCCGTAATGATCCTTGTTCTGCATGTTGCGGATCAGCGCGGCCCGGTAATCGGCCTCTTTCGCCGATCCTATGTCCTCGGTGGGCTGCAAATCCAGGTATTCGACGCCGATCTGGTTGGCTTCGCGGACGCTCAGCGGCAACCATTCGTCCAGGGGTTCGCTCGACAGCACCCGGTAAAAGGATGGCGCGTTCTTGAACGTCACGCTGTCGGAATTCATCCAGATTCCCGCGCGCTGAACCTTGTTGCCGATGCTGATGTCATGCGCCGGGCCACTGACGACCACGACGAGTTTGCCTGGCCCGCCGACGGATCCGAAAAACAGAATTTTAGCGCCTGTGAAATCAGCGGTGATGCCGATGAAATGTTCCGATACATCGGCGATGACCGGTTCCGCCCGGCTTGACCCCGCTCCCAAAATCGCGCCAAGCCCCACCAGGACCGTCAGCGCGACGGCGACGCTTCGTAGCGTGCGCGGGCGGCGGCGCATCAATGCCCGCCCCCGCCGGACAGGAAGTAAAGGTCGTCCGGCGTCGACACCAGATCGAACAATATCTTGCCGCAGACGCTGAGAACCATGAGCGCGAGCAGTCCGCGTAATTGTTCGCCGCGCAATTTCGAACCAAGCTGCGTGCCCACTTGCGCGCCGATCACCGCGCCAGCCAACAACAACATCGCCAGGACGATATCGACGGTCTGGTTCAGGGTCGCTTGCAGAAATGTCGCATTGGCGGTGACGAAGATAATTTGATACAGCGACGTCCCGACGACGACGGCGGTCGGCATGCCGAGCAGGTAGATCATGGCGGGAACCATGACAAATCCGCCGCCCACACCCATGATCGCGGACAAGATGCCGACAACGAACCCGATCATTAACGGCAGTAGCGCGCTGATATAAAGTTTCGATCGCCGGAACCGCATCTTGAATGGCAGGCCGTGCAGAAAATTGTGCTGGTGTAGTTTGCGTAACGAGCCGGGTCTGCGGCTGCGCCGCATCGTGCGCAGGCTTTCGACCAGCATCAAGCTGCCAATCACCCCCAGGAAAATGACGTAGGACAGCATGATCACCAGGTCGATATGACCCAGTTCGCGCAGGTACTGGAACAGGAAGACGCCGAAGGTCGATCCGACGATGCCGCCGACCAGCAAGATCGAACCCATCTTGAAATCGACATTGCCGCGCCGCCAATGGGCCAACACGCCCGACACCGAGGACGCGATGATCTGGTTCGCTTCCGTGCCGACCGCGACGGCGGGTGGGATGCCCATGAAGATCAACAACGGCGTCATCAGGAACCCGCCGCCGACGCCGAAGATTCCGGACAGCATGCCGACCCCGGCGCCCATGCCTAGGAAGAGGAAGATGTTCACCGACATTTCGGCGATGGGAAGGTAAAGGTTCACCGACTCTGCTGTCCGCGCGGTCGCGGCTTTCAAAGGAAAGCCGCCGACTCGCTTTAATGACTTCCAAGTCATTAGGAACATCGACTTTTGTCATAAAACAGTCAATCCGAATTCGACGGTTTGACTCGGGTATCCGGGACGCGTGGCGCGTCGTATTGTCGCATGGGTTGGGGAGGAAGGGCCGCCGTGACCGATGGTCAGGGAGACACGACCGGTCCGCCCTGTTGTTTCCACCCAATGATGCCGCCTTCCATGCGGTAGATCGTGTCCAGACCGCTGTCCTGCATAAGACCGGCGGCGTGTCCACAGCGCACGCCGCTGCGGCAATGCAGCACAAGCCGTTTTCCGTCGCTGGGGGGAAGCGCCGACGGGTCGAATATGGATAGCGGCACGAGCGTGGCTCCGGCGATATGTTCGACCATGAACTCGGTCTCTTCGCGCACATCCACGACGACGGCTTCTCCCGCCGCGATCCAGTTTCGGACCGTTTCCACCGTTACGATTTCGATATTCATGTCTGGGCCGTCTCCAATGCGCTGTATCGCCGGGGGTGGCGAATTTGAGTCGAGAACCTAGATAGGGCTGGACCCCGGGTCGTTCAAGCGCCGCGCTGATATGTTCAAGAAAGAAGGGCGATGAAATCCGCCTTGACGGTGACCACCCCGGACCTGAAAGATGGCGGCTGGAAGTACGGGGCCACAGGGGAGGAACGCCATGGCGGACATTGCGGTAATCGGCGCGGGAATCGTCGGCGCGTCCTGCGCGCTGTTTCTGCAACGTGATGGGCACAAGGTGACCTTGATCGATCCCGCTGAGCCGGGGAGCAAAACGTCCTACGGCAATGCGTGCTCCATCAGCGCATCGGCGGTTCTGCCGACCGCCACCCCGGGCGTCGCGCGGCAAATCCCCGCCATGTTGAGGGACCCTGCCGGGCCGTTGAACATCCGCTGGCGCTATTTGCCTCGTCTGGCGCCGTTTCTCCTGACGTTGTTGCGCAACACCGCGCCTGAACGCGCCGCGGCGCACGGCAAGGCCATCGCGGCGCTGATCCATGGGGTTCTCCCGGCCTATGAAATTCTGTTGAAACAGGCGGGCGCGGAATCGCTGGTGCAACGCCTGGGCGCGTTGAAGGTGTACAAATCCGATGCGTCCTTCGCCGGGTCGCAACATGAACGAGACCTGATGACCGAGCAGGGCTTTCCCTTCGAAGTCTTGAACGCCGATGAATTGCGGCAATTGGAACCCGGTCTGCGCCCGATCTTTCAACACGCGATTTACGCGACTGATTCCGCCAACGTCACCAACCCCGGACGGCTGGTGCGTGTTTTCGTGGACGAACTGGCCGCCAGTGGCGGCGCCGTCGTGCGGGAAGAAGCGGTGGGTTTCGAGTTTGTCGATAACCGGGTCGCCGCGGTGCGCACGAGTGGCGGTTCCGTGTCGGTGGACAGCGTCGTTCTGGCGGCGGGGCCGTGGTCGCGAGGCCTGGCGGCGCGGCTGGGGGCCAAACTGCTGCTCGACGCCGAACGCGGGTATCACGTGATGTTGCCGATGCCGGAAACGCCGATCCGGCGCTTTGTTCATTTTGCCGACGATAAATTCGTTCTGGTTCCCCATGAAGACGGGTTGCGGCTGACGTCGGGCGTGGAATACGCGAAGGTCGACGCGCCACCGGACTATCGCCGCATTCGCAATATGATCGCGCTCGCCGCCGCGACCGTGCCGGACTTGGATACGCGCGAACAAAGCATCTGGTGCGGCAACCGCCCGAGCTTGCCCGACAGCGTGCCCGTCATCGACCGGTCGCCGCGCTACGACAACGCCTTTTTCGCGTTCGGGCATAGTCATCTTGGCCTGACCATGGGGCCTGTTACCGGTCGCATCATCGCCGACCTGGTCGCGGGCCGGGACCCGGAACTGGACTTGTCGCCGTATCGCGCCGTGGGCCGATGACGGTATTTTAATACGAAAAAAAGCCCGAAATTGTTAGCATCAGTTAGCATTGATTAACATTCCGGCTGGCGGCGTTGGATCGTTGGGAAAATCATAAATAGGAATATAGTCACGAACTTTGTGATTTCAAGTGAGCTGGAAGAAAAATCGAAATTGGGGGTAAGACATGTCATCGTTGAACGAATTAACCGCCGTCGAGGTGGCGCAGGCCATCGCCAAGGGCGAGGTCACGAGCGAAGCTCTGGTTGGCGCCTGTTTGGACCGGATCAAGGACCGCGAACCCGATGTGCGGGCCTGGGCGCATATTGACCCGGACGCCGCCCTGACCGAAGCCCGCGCGCGGGACCGCGTGGCGCCAATGGGGCCGTTGCACGGGGTTCCCATCGGCTTCAAGGACATCATCGAAACCCATGACATGCCGACCGCCTATGGTTCCGATATATATCCCGGTCATCGCCCGGTCGCGGACGCGGCGTGCGTGGCGATGGCGCGGGCCGCCGGGGCCGTTGTGTTGGGCAAGACGGTGACGACGGAGTTCGCCTTTGTTAACCCTGGCAAGACCCGCAACCCGCACGATCTGGCGCACACGCCGGGCGGGTCGTCCAGCGGGTCGGCGGCGGGCGTCGCCGATTGCATGGTTCCCCTGGCGTTGGGCACGCAAACCGGGGGGTCGGTGATCCGTCCGGCGTCGTTCTGTGGCGTGGTCGGGTACAAGCCGACGCATGGACAATTGAACTATGTCGGGACCAAGGTTTTGGCGGCGTCGCTGGATACGCTGGGCGCGATGTCGCGCAGCGTCGCCGATCTGGCGTTGCTGCGCGCCGCACTTTTGGGGGCGCCCGCGACGGTCGCGGGGCTGGAATCGCCGCCGCGACTGGGGCTGTGCCGAACGCCCTGGTGGGACCGCGCCGACCCTGCGTCGCACGCAGCCGTGCAAAACGCCGCGGAAACCGCCACCAAGACCGGGGCCGTCGTGCGCGAAGTGACATTGCCGTCCGCCTTCGCCGCGTTGGAATCCGCTAATCAGACGATCATGTTTTACGAAGGACGGCGCTCGCTTGCGTATGAATTCGACCATCACGCGGACAAGCTTAGTGCGCGCTTGAAAACGTCGATTCCGCCGGACCTCGACATTTCCTTCGACGATTATCGCGCCGCTATTCTTCACGCCCGCCAATGCCGTGACGATTTGGACGGCGTCATGGAAGGGGTCGATGCGCTGATTGTTCCCAGCGCCGTGGGCGAAGCGCCGCTGGGGTTCGAGTCCACCGGCGACGCAACCTTCAACCGCCCCTGGACGACCATTGGCGCGCCGTGTGTGACATTGCCTGGGAACAGGGGCGCGAACGGCCTGCCTGTCGGCGTCCAGGTCGTGGCGCGCCCTTATGACGACGAAGGGTTGTTGTCGGTGGCGACCTGGCTGGAAACGGCGTTTACGCCGGCTTGAGGGCGCGTGAAGCGCCGATCATGCCGTCTGGCGTCACAGGAACGCGATGACCGAATATCCCAACCAGTAATGGACGCCCACGATTGCGGCGAAAATTACGACCGCTAAGATCGCCATCTTTCCGTCGCCGAGGAACGACCCCCTTGCAGGGGGCCGCCAGAGCCCCTCGGCCCGGTTGATCGCCGCCATCTCGATCAACGCCCAAATCCCAAGCCCGCCAAAAAGTGTCAGTGAGGCCAAATCCCCGTTAACCAGCAGGTGAGCCGTGGACCATAAAACGACGCCGAGCAGCATTGGATGGCGAATTTTTGTCCGGACCACCCCGTTCGCCTTGCCGACGTCCATCATGAAAATTGCGATCAGCATGAACAGGTTGTTCACGTACCACGCCCAGATGGGAAGCGCGTAAAGCGGAACGTCTCCGGCGTCCCGATACCCGACGAACATCAACGCGATGCTGCCCAATATCAGGATGGCGATGACGGCCTTCCCCATTTTGCCAAGCGCGGCGCGTTGGTTCGGCAGAATTCTTTTGAACAGGTGCGCCCCTGTCCAAAGCAGTATCCCAAGGATCAGCCAAATCATCTGTTTGTTCCGGTGGATTGTGGTTTTAGCGACAAATCAATCAGACTTTCTTCGCGACAATGAAGACGGCTTTGTCTTTTTCAGGCTGCCAGCGATGATCGATCTGGAATCCCGCGTCTGTTAAATTACGTTCAAGTTCTGCGGCGGTGAAAAATTTGACCAGGGGCAGTAACCCGAAAAATCGCCCGATGGGTAAAATGACCCTCAACACCGGCATCGTCCCGCCGAGACAGGCGGTCGAGCTTACAAAGACTCCGCCGGGTTTCAGCATCCGATAGACCTCAGCGATAACAGCCTCTTTATCGTCCAGCAGGTGCAGGATGCTATGGCCCATCACGGCGTCATAAGCCGCGTCGGGCGCGTTCAAGTCATCGATGCCTGATTGTTCGAAGGTCACGTTCCCAATACCGGCGGACTCTACCTTGGCTCGCGCGATCTCAAGCATTTTCGCGGAAATATCGATGGCGCGAATGTGTCTCACCAGCGGCGCGAGCGTAAGGGCGGTGGTCCCGGTTCCACAGCCGAATTCCAGCACCTCCATGTCGAGGTTGAGGTAGCCTCGCGTCACCGCCAGTTTATTCTGATAAGACGCTTCATCGGCGACGGGACGCTTCGCATACCCTTTTGCATGTCGGTTCCAAAATCGACTTTGCTGCGCCATGACCCTCTCCGCTGGTGGTGGTTTCGCTCGACGTAGGGTTCATGACATATACGGTTTAAAAATACATTGCCAAAAATTGGTCACGCGCATGACGCTATCGTGATGCGGCGGTTGCGGTTTGTCTTTTCGCAGCCGGGTCCGATTGCTAGATTGTGGATCGTCTGGCTGCGGCGGTGTATTTAGTTAAGGGGATTTCAGCGTGGATTTTGAAAAGCTCGTTTATGAACGTAGAAGCATTCGCGGGTATAAACCCGACCCGGTGCCGAAAGAGGTTATCCTGGAAATCATCGAGATCGCCAAGGGCGCGCCGTCTTCGATGAACACCCAACCGTGGTTTTTTCATGTGGTCACCGGCGAGCCCCTGGAACGTATTCGCGAAGGCAATACCGAACGGATGCTCGGCGGCGCCAAGGTCCAGCGTGAAATTCCAATGCGCAGCGGCGGTTATGAAGGCGTCCACCGCAAGCGTCAGGTCGAAGTCGCCGTCCAGTTATTCGAAGCGATGGGCATCGAACGCCATGATAGTGAACGTCGGCAAGACTGGGTGATGCGCGGGTTTCGCCAATTCGACGCGCCGGTCTCCATCGTCATGACCTATGACAAATGCCTGGAGCCCGCGACCATCAGCCATTTCGACCTGGGCGCGGTGACCTATGGTCTGGTGCTGGCGGCCTGGACCCGGGGGCTGGGGACGGTTATCA
>JABJJH010000604.1 GCA_018660965.1 Rhodospirillaceae bacterium
GACGCAGCCAGCCCATCATTTCCGTGCCTTTGACAATACCCGTCAGAATTTCCCGGCCCGATGCGCCATCGCGTTCCGCCAACGCGAGCAATGCAGGCAAAGACGTCGAAACCTGATGATTGGCGGGGCTCCACATCGGTTCGAAATCCAGCACATGCATGGACGCGCCGTTCAGATAGGCGGCCTGCACCGGCGATGTCTTGAAGCCGAAGCCAATCGCTGTCGATTGCGGTTCCCCGCCCAGCGCGCGGACATGTTTTGCGAGGACGCCCGGCGCTTCTTCCTGCACGGTCCCCGCAATGGCGACGGCGATGCCATCGATTACCAGGCGGCGCGCGCGATCCTTCGCATCGTCCGTTAAATCACCATATGTGGTCGCGACGATCTTATCGCAAAGATCCGCTGTAACGCCCATGGCCTCGCCCTCCCCTGTTCAACAGGGTCGCATTTTTCCATATGCGCCGGAAGGAGGCCAGCCTGTCGCGTTAAACGCTGCGGATCATGTCGCGGATGCGCGGCTGGATTTCAGTGCGCCATCGTCGCCCGTTAAAGACGCCGTAATGTCCAACTTTCGGCTGCACATAATGGCGCCGCATTTCGTCAGGCACGTTGACGCAAAGGTCGTGAGCGGCCTGGGTTTGACCAACGGCGCAGATATCGTCGTTTTCACCCTCCACCGTCATCAGCATGGTCTTGCGGATGGCGGCAAAATCGATGGCGGCCCCGCGATGAGTCATCTCGCCCTTCGGCAGCGCGTGTTCCTTGAACACGGTCTGGACGGTTTGCAGATAAAATTCCGCAGGCAAATCCATGACCGCGAGATATTCCTCGTAGAACGCTTTATGCGCCTCGACTGGTTCCTCGTCGCCCTTGACGAGGTTGTCGAACAGCCGGTGGTGCGCGTCGATATGACGATCCAGATTCATCGTCATAAAGCCCGTCAACTGAACAAACCCGGGATAGACCTTGCGCATGAACCCCAGATTGGGGAACGGCACCATGGAAATTACGCTCCGTTCGAACCAGGACATGTCTTTCGATTCTGCGTGGGTGTTTACGACCGTCGGGTTGCGCCTGGTGTCGATCGGACCGCCCATCAACGTCAGGGATGCGGGCTGACAAGGGTCGTCCGCCATCGCCATCAACGCGGTCGCCACCAACGCCGGAACTGCCGGCTGGCACACCGCGATCACATGCGTCGACGGCCCCAGGAATTGTATGAATTCGGCGACGTAATCGACATAATCGTCCAGCCCGAAAGCGCCAGCGGACAGTGGCACCGTCCGCGCGTCACGCCAATCGGTGATATACACATCATGTTCCGGCAGCATGGCGCGCACCGTATCGCGCAACAGCGTCGCGTAGTGTCCCGACATGGGCGCGATCAACAACACCTTGGGATCATCGCGCGTCGTTTCGCGGGTGAAATGCAACAGCTCACCAAAATCCTTGGTCAGTACGATCTCTTCACCGACCGCGACGGATTCGTCGTCGATCAGGGTTTCGCGGATGCCGAATTCAGGCTTGCCGTATCGCCGCGTCAGCCCTTCGAACATTTCGCACGCCGCCGCCGTCTGTCGCCCCCACAGGGTCTTGCCCATAGGATTGAACGGCATATCCAACGCAAGTTTGACCCCGTGCGCGGCGGCGCGAACCGGCGAAATCCAGGCGTGCGCAAGCTCATAGGCGTGATATTGCAAAGCGGTCACCGGTTGTTGTTATTGTTACGAGCCGCAATTACGACTGTCCTGAACATATCATAAATTTTGCACTGCAGCAACGATATATTGCATCGCAGCGTAACGGGGAGACCCACAGGCGCGCGTGGGTACCATGGTGCGAAAAAAAGGCCTAAATAGTTAGCATGGATATACATCGGTTATCATTTAAACTCCGGGCCCTAAAATTCATTACGCAGCAAAATGTACAAGCAACAGTCTTAATATGGGCATGCAATAATATGATTCAATACCTATTTTGATATAAATAAACGACCGGCTAACCAACGTCTGCCGGTCGTTTAAAATCGCGACTTAACTGAACGCCGGTATCACTTCTTTACCGAACCATTCCAGTTGTTCGATCATCACCGATTCCGGCGTTCCCATGGCGGACTGGACGTTGACGTGATCCAGACCGGGAAATTTTTCGCCGACTTCCTTCAGGAACTCAATGAACCCTTCCGGCGGGCCGCAATACCAGGATGCGGTGTCGCAGGCTTGCGTCAGGGTCGGAATGCCGGATTTCGAGACCCCGCCCCGTTTGCCAAGGGATTCGATCTGTTCCGGCTTTAACCGGCCAAGAAACCCGAGCGGGCCGAACATCTTCGCGTGTTCCTGGAAATATTTTTCGGCCTCCGAGATTGCCTGTTCCTTCGTGGGCGCAAGGTGGTAGGAAATACCGAGGCAGAGGTTTTCGCCGAGCGCGACATCCTGACCGGCGCGGATATGGGCTTGCTGGAACGATTGAATCGGTCCTTCTGCCAACAGTGCGGCGCCGCCGCCTATAACGCCTTTGATCCCGTGCTTGACCATGAAGTCGAGGCCCCGGTCGGTGGCGCTGACAACGGGTTGCCAGCACTCGACAGGTAGATGCTTTGGTCGCGGCACGAGTGTCAGTTCCTCCAGTTCGTATCCGCGATACGGGACGTTCGGCGGCAGCGTGTAATATTTACCCTTGTGGGAGAAGGATTCCTCGTGGAACGCCTTAAACAGGATATCGACCTGTTCTTCAAAAATTTCCCGGTTGGCTTCCTTATCAAGCATGGGGCCGCCCAAGGTTTCAACTTCACGGGTGTGATAACCGCGACCAACACCGAACACGACCCGGCCATCGGTCAGGATATCCGCAACCGCGTAATCTTCGGCCATACGCAGGGGGTGCCACATGGGGGTAATGTTGAATCCACATCCAAAACGAAGATTTTTCGTGATGGACGCCAGATGTTGGCTCAACATCAAAACATTGGGAATGACTTCGTAGCCTTCGTGCTGGAAGTGGTGTTCGGCAAACCACAGCGTGTCATAACCCAACCCATCCATGCATTTGGCCATCGCTTCGGACTTGGAGAACACCGTCATCAGATGCTCGTTTGAATACCGGCGTTCGTTGACCGGGGTCGCGTCTTCGCCAATATCCTCAAAATCGACATGCCCGGCGAACAGCGAAGAAAATCGCTTAATCATCTAACCCTCCCAATTTGATACTCTATTTGGTCGAAATCGTATCAACTCGCCACCAAGAAAAACACCCGAAACTGGCCAAACTGGAATTGCGTGCGCGCATCCGTCGCATTACACCATTTAAC
>JABJJH010000268.1 GCA_018660965.1 Rhodospirillaceae bacterium
ACGCGCTGGCGCTCGCCAGTCAAGCTGACTGTCATGGACTCTCCCAGAATGCGGTAATCGCGCAACACGCCGCGGCCGCCCCGATGACGGCCCTCACCCCCGGACCCGTCGCGCAGCGCGTAGCGTTCCACACGCACGGGAAAATCATGCTCCAACGCCTCCACCGGCAAATTGGCGCTGCCGGACGTCAGGGTTCGCACCGCATCCAGACCATCGCGATGAGGCAGCGCGCCAAGCCCACCCGCCACCGTTTCGTAATTCACGAAATACCGCCCGTCGCGCGGATCGGTCCCGGACAGGAGTATAAGACCATGCGGCCCGCACCGCGCCATCCCCTTGTCCGGAATCGCCTGAGACAGGGCCGCGAGCACCACATCGGACAACACCCCGCAGGACAGGGAACGCGCGCCCACCGGCGCCGGCGGCGTGGGTTGCACGATGCACCCGGACGGAGCTGCGATATCGATGACGCGAAACGCGCCGCCATTCGCCGGGGCCCCGGGGTCGAGCAACGCCTTGGCGACCGTGTACACCGTGGCCAGCAGGGCCTGATGGGGAATGTTGCGCGCTTCGTTCAATTGCGGGTCCGTGCCCGTGAAATCGAATTTCATGCGGCCTTGCGCAATGGTCAACGCACAGGCGAGCCGCGCTTCCGCGTTTTCGTCGGCGCTGGATATGAAATCCTCGGCCTCATAGCGTCCTTCGGGCAAATCCCGCACGGCGGCTTCCATCCGTCGCGCGCTGAAATCAAGGTAGGCGTCGAGCGCGCGGTCGAACACGTCCAGGCCATAACGCTCGATCAACCTGGTCATGGAGCGCACGCCGACATTGTTGGCGGCGATCTGCGCGTTCAAATCGCCCCGGCGTTCCTCGGGCGTGCGGGAATTCAACAGGATTATGTCGATTACGTCTCGATTGACGGCGCCCTCGCGCACCAACCGCACCGGGGGCAGGCGCAGTCCTTCCTGAAAGATGGTTTCGCAGACGGCCGCCTCGCTGCCGGGCACCATGCCGCCGACATCGGCGTGATGGGCGATGTTGGCGACATAGGCGACGATACGCCCGTCGTGGAACACCGGCGCGATGACGTTGAGGTCGGGCAAATGCGACCCGCCACCGTTATAGGGATCGTTGGCGACGAACATATCGCCGGGCCGTATCTCGGAAGGGTCGAAGCGCGCGGTGACGTTTTCAATGGCGCCGATCATCGACCCCAGATGAATCGCGATATGTTCCGCCTGCGCTACGACATCGCCGCGCGCGTTGAACACGGCAGTCGAACAATCGTTGCGTTCCTTGATGTTGGGTGAAAACGCCGTGCGCATCAACACGATGCCCATTTCCGCCGCCGCCGCCAACACATGACGGGACACGACTTCGGTGGTGATGGGGTCCGGCGCGGTGGGATTTGGCGCGATGGGGTCGGGAGCCTCTGATCGATCCGCCATGTCAGGCCCCCTTTCCAAGTCGAAGAATTAAATCACCATCCGGTTGAACGATGGCGGTCGCGGCGGGCGGGATTACCAGAGTCGTGTCCATCTGCTCCACGATCATCGGGCCCTCGACGGTTGAACCCGGCGCCAGCGAGGCGCGGTTCCGGACCGGCGTTTCGACGAACCCGGTTTCAACGAACCAGACAGGCCGCAACGAGGCTATCGTCTCTTCTTCATCGCCGCCGGATTCCACACCGCCTGCGGACGGGCGAATCGCCGCGACGCTCAGGCGCAGATTCACCAGCTCCACGGCGTGCCCATCCATGGCGTATCCGTTGACCGAGTCGTGACTGCGGTGGAATTCGGCGATCAAACCCGCCAGTGTTTCGGAATCGAAAGCCGGCAATTCCGCTTGTGCGGGAATCGTCCCCATCAATTCAAAGGCCTGCCCCGCATAGCGCAGGTCGGCGGTCCATGTGGTCGTCACCTTGCCCGCGTCCAGCCCTTCCGCCGTGCGCCATTCCACGCCGCGCGCCGCCAATATTTCCGCCCCGTCTCGCAAGGCGTCGGCGGAATCGACCGTCAGGGGAACCAGCCGCGTGACGCTGAAGTCGCCGCGCACATCGGCGTCCAGCAAGCCCAAGGCCGACAGAATGCCGGGCCGGGTCGGGACGACCACCGTGTCCATGCCCATTTCCACCGCCACGCCTGCTGCATGCAGCGGACCGGCGCCGCCGAACGCGGTCAGGGCGTAATGGCGCGGGTCTTCGCCTTTTTCGATGGACACCGCGCGCACTGCGCCCATCATGTTGACGTTGACGATTTCGATAATGCCCGCCGCCGTCGCGATGGGGTCGAGGCCGATTTGCGCGCCAAGGCGGGCCACCGCCTCGTGCGATTTTTCCGGATAGACGGTCATGGCGCCGCCGATCAAGGCCGCCCCGGACAAGCGGCCCAGCACCACATTAGCGTCGGTCACCGTTGCGTCCACGCCGCCAAGACCATACAGCGCGGGGCCGGGGTTGGCGCCGGCGCTGTGCGGGCCGACTTTCAACAACCCGCCCGGATCGGCCCAGGCGATGCTGCCGCCGCCCGCCCCGATGGTGTGCAAGTCCAGGGTCGGGATGCGCACCGGGAACCCGGCGATTTCGCGCACGTTACGTTTTGCGGGCGCGCCGTCCTTGACCAGACACACATCCGTCGAGGTGCCGCCCATATCGAAGGACACCAGATTTTCCATCCGCAAGCGCCGCCCGAGTTCGACCGTGGCGATCACCCCGCCCGCCGGGCCGGAAAAGAAGGTGTTCACCGGCGCCGCGCGCACGGCCGTCGTGGACACCGCCCCGCCGTTCGATTGCATGACCAGGGGCGCTGCGGCAACGCCAAGATCACGGAGGCCGTCTTCGAAGCGGCGCAGATAATCGTCCATCACCGGCAGCAGGCTGGCGTTGACGGCGGTCGTGGCGAAGCGTTCGAATTCGCGAAATTCACGCAGGATATCCGATGACGCGCAGACGAAGGCGTCCGGCCAGACCTCGCGCACGATGGCCGCCGCGCGCGCTTCATGGTCCGGGTTGGCGTAGGCGTGCATGAAGCAGATCGCAATGGCCGCCACCCCGGCGTCGCGCAACTGCAGGGCCGCCGTGCGCACGCCGTCTTCGTCCAGGGGCGTCACGACGGCGCCGCGTTCGTCCAGACGTTCCGCGACTTCGACAATGTGGTCGCGCGTCGCGGGCGGCGTCGGTTTGGCGACTTCGATGTCATAGAAGGACGGACGCCGCTGCCGCCCCAGTTCCAGAATATCGCGAAAGCCCTGCGTGGTGATCATCCCCGTAACCGCCGCACGGCCCGTCAAAATGGCGTTGGTGCCAAGCGTCGTGCCGTGCCCCAGGAACGAAACGTCGGCGCTGTCCGCATTCGCCATGTCCAGAAGCGCGCGGACGCCCGACAGAATTCCGTGCGCCGGGTCGTCCGGCGTCGTCGGCAATTTGAAGGCCACGCGGCGGTTGGCGTCCCGGTCCACCAGCACAAGGTCGGTGAAGGTGCCGCCGGTGTCAACGCCGATCCAGTAATCCGTCATTCGGGATCAGGCGATCTTGCGCGCAGGTGACGCCGACGCGCCACCGCGCAACGAGCGCATCAAGGCACCGCCGACGCCCTCAACGTCCGGCGTGACGCCCAATGTCTCGAACGCTTTCCAGAACGAACACTGGTTGGCGGTGTACACCGGTTTACCAAGGTCGCGTTCCAGCACATCGACGACTTCCAGCGCGCGGACCTGCGTACACGCGATGAAGACCGCGTCCGCGTCGTCGCTGGCGCAATCCCTGACCTTGCGGTACACGTCGCCGGGTTGGATACGGGCGTGGTCGAACATATCCAGCATGTCGAACGACCCGAAGGATTTCACCCCGACCCCTTCGGCTTCCAGATAGCGGCGCAGGCGTTCGTTGGTGGTTTCCACATAGGGCGTGATGACGTCGACCGTGCGGATGCCGTCGCGGCGCAAGGCTTCCACCATCGCGCCGGTGGTCGTGATCGCCGGGACGCCCGCCATGTCCGTCAACGCCGCCTGAAATTCCCGGTTCCAGTCCGGGCCTTCATAGAAGCTGGCGCTGGTGCAGCCGAACAACACCAGATCGGGTTCCGCCGTCATTACCCGCGCGCACGCATTCTTGCCTTCCTGCTCCATACCACGCAGCGTTTCGGCAGCGCCTTCGCGTTCGCACGCGATGCGCGCGGTGGACACCGTCACCCCCTTGGGCACCATCGACCACAATTCGCATTCCATGGTGTTGTTGACCGCAGGCACCATGAGCCCGATGCGGGCGCGCCATCCATGCATGATAATTCCTCCCCCGTTATGACTAACTCTACGATTTAGCGATATGTTCGGCGGCGCGCATGCCGGTGACGACCGCTTTCGACAGGCCGCCGATATACGCCGCGTGCGGGCCGCCTTCGATTCCGCCGGTGGACGACCCCGCCGCGTATAATCCCTCGATGGCCGCGCCACCGTCGCGCAGCACCCGGCTGTCGCGGTCGATGGCGACGCCGCCCATGGTGTAGGTCATCCCGGCGCACAATTGTATAGCGTGATACGGCGCGGCCAGAATCGCGCGCGGGCGAAATTTATCCGTGGCGCGCGGCGGGTCGAGTTTGTCCATGCTCTTGGACTCCACCGCCGCGTTATAATCCGCCACCGTTTTGGCCAGGCCCGCCGCATCCACGCCGATCATGCCCGCCAGTTCGCCCAGACTGTCGGCGGCATACACCGTGCCGCCTTCATTCACGAAGGCGGGGTTCATGCAGGGGGGATAGCGGTTGTCGGCGGCAAGCCCCGTCCACACCTTGTCGTCGAACACCACCGCCGTGGACAGCGGGTTGTCCAGCGCGGCGACGTTGTTCGCCATGTAGACGCCGCCCTGCCCTTCGTCGAACAGCCGTTGGCCCGCCTCATCCACCACCACGGACACCGTGGCGATGGCGTCGACCGTGGGATACGGCCACAGCATTTCATTGTTGAAGACTTCGCGGCCCAGCAGATGGCCATAGAACCGGTTCATGCCGACCACATTGGCGCCCGCGTCCACCGCCATGCGCAACCCGTCGCCGCAGCCATTGCCCGCGCCGCGCGTGAACAAGCCGTCGGGTTTTGGGCTGATATGCTGGCGCACCAGTTCGGGATTGGCCTGGAAGCCGCCATCGGCGATGACCACCGCGCGGCCTTCAATGCGCTCCTCGGCGCCGTTTCGTTCAACCACGACGCCGCAAACAAGGCCATCCTCGACAATCAGGCTGCGCGCGCGCACGCCGCGTTCCAGTTTCCCGCCGCGCGATTCCAGATTGGCCGTCATTTTACGTAAAAACACGTCGGGTCCGCGGCCCTTCCACTCCAACCCCGGACGCCGGGGTCGGGGCGGGGCCAGCACCCAGCGCATGAATTCCAGCACGCCGCCCTTGATGAACTTGGCGCCCTGATCGCGCATCCATGTCAACGCGCGGTCGGCTTCCTCGGACATGATGGGGCTTAAATCCGTCGCGTCCTTATCCGCCGTTCCCGATGCTTCGCCGGTCAGGGCGTCGATGGCGGCCTGAATTTCGGCGGGTTCGCCGCGCATATCCTTCTGCGCCACATGCACAATACCCCCCGCGAAGCGCGAATTGCAGGGGTAGTCCACCGCGTCGCCCTGTTCCAGCACCACCGCCGACAACCCCAACTCCGCCGCCCGGTTCGCCGCCGACAACCCCGCCAGCCCGCCGCCAATAACCACAACATCAAAAGACACGAAAGACGCTCCTCAAAATTAGCCGCGCCGGAACGAATTGGTCCGGACAAGTGCGGATGCAGTTTACGCAACGCAATGGGGTCGGGGCAATGGTGGGAGATAGGGTGTCATGAGGAAAGGGACGACGAATGTATTTAGTTTGCGCGTCAGGATTTCTGGATTCCCGATTTCTTGGGAATGACGACGTGCGGCAGGCGTGGCGGGAGCGCAATTGCCCGGCAAAGCCAGTTGGATTTAAGCCAAAATTCCTCCCCGAAAAAATCTTTCCGCGCTTCTTGAATTTCACAGTTTTAGACTTATATACCTTTTATAGTATTTATTACTTAAACCCTCGAAAGGAGCGCAATGCTAACGGATGCTAACCCATGCATATCGAAACAGGGGCGGCCAGTTAGCATTTTCCAAAATCGGGCCATAATTTCACCCCGAGCCGATCCCGCCCGGCAGGGTGGAAACGGCGGCGGCGGACACCATTAAGGAATTCGTAACGAAGTTAACCACACTATTTGCCGCATAGTCCTTGAGAACAACCGGAGAGATCGCATGTCTGACGCGCCCATGGATATCGGGTTGCCCGAGAAAATGTCGTTCACCGACCACGGGACGTACATCGAATTCGTGCGCAAATGGTTTGGCGTAAAGTTCGTGATTCTGACCGGGTTCGTCTTCATCTGGAACGGGTTCCTGTATTCGTTTTACGGCGAGATCGCGGGCGACAACGCCGAACTGTTTGTATATTTGTTCCCCCTAATTCATGTCGGCGTGGGGCTTGGGCTGACCTATTATGTCATCGCGGGCTGGTTAAACCGGACCTATGTCTTCGCCGACAAACAGCGCATCGAAGTTCAGCACCGGCCCATCCCGTGGATCGGCGCCAAGAAAATCGAAGCGCGCGAATTGAAGCAGCTTTACGTTAAGGAAAAAGTGTCCCGGTCCAATAATTCCAACAGTTGCTCCTACGAAGTCCGCGCGGTCACGAATGGCGGCCAGAACATCAAAGTCCTCGGCGGGTTGGAAGATGAAGAGCAGGCGCTGTTCATCGAACAGGAAATTGAAAAGTACCTCAAAATTGAAAACGCCCCCGTCCGCGGCGAGGTCGGGTAGCGGGGCGGCGTTCGAAAGGAGAGACGTTAAGACCGAATTACCGCAGCAAACCGGTTTCCGCGAGGAGGCTATCCAGGTTGTCTATTCGCGGCAACGGCAGGGGGCCGCGCTTGCGGGCTTCCGCGACGTTTGGCAGGCAGACATTCCCTGACCGGCCGCACGCGGCGTTCACGGCGCCAAATTTGTATATCCGGGTATCGCCAATCACCACATTCCGTTCGAAGTTCGCCACGTGTCCTTTCGTTAAAACGATGATGCTATATCGCCGATCCATGAGGATCACATTGTCTTCGATCGTGATGTGGGAATTTTCGTATTTGTCGCCCTCCGCAGCGAAGGCGACGGCGTGGTAATTGGCGCTGGCGGGACCTTCCTGCAAAAGGTTGCGGCGGATTATCGCCTCGCCGCCATCGGGAATGTCGATCAGAAAACTGTCCCGTCCGCCCAGCGACGCCACCACGCTATCTTCGATTATTGTGCGCGCCGCACGCGATTTGATTTCGTGTCCTTCGTCTTTCGAGGATATGAAAACCGACCGGCGGATGATCAGTTCGCCGGAATGGATATAAACGCCATGCGCCTGACCACCTTTGCCGAGATTTTCGAAGCGACTGTCTTCAATGAGAATTACCCCCGTATTCTTCGACGTGAGAATTCCATTTTCAGAATCGAAAAAATGCACCCGGCGGAGGGTTAAATTGGCGCCTTCATGGCGAATACACGCACCATTCCGGTCGCGAACGGATATGCCGGAACAGGCCAGTCCTTCAATGACCACGTCGTTCGCAGTGATGACCAGCGCCGCCTTGCCGCCAATCGCCACGCCGACGAGCGCCGCGCCGGGGAGCGCGCTAAGCCGGGTTCCGTTTTGGCGGATGTAGGCGGCCTGCCGGTATTCACCGGGGTGCAGAACCACCACCCCCCCCGGCGCAATTTCGTTCAGCGCCGATTGAAGTGAGCCGGTTTCGCACGCAGCATCCTGTTTCATATCGACGCAGACGTGAATTTCAGCCTGTGGCGGAACGAGTTTGATTTTACCGGTTAGCGGATCCCGCGCAATATTGCCGGGGCTGGGGGATCCAGCGGGCAACCCTTTAACCTCGGCGAAAACCGGAGCGGCAAGCAGACCGACTACGCACACTATCGCCAAGGCCCAAATCGCGCGCCTTAACGCAGGTGAAAAACCATTGATTTTGTTCATCGACGGTCTTGTTTGATCATGTCGGACGCTTTTTCCGCAATCATGATGGTGGGGGAATTCGTGTTGCCGCTGGTGATGGTCGGCATGATCGACGCATCGGCGACGCGCAGCCCGGCGACCCCGCGCACCCGCAGCCGGTCATCCACCACGGCCATGGGATCATTGCCCATCTTGCAGGTGCCGATGGGATGAAAGATGGTCGTGGAGATATCGCCGGACGCCTTGACGAGTTCCTCTTCGGTGTCCAGTTCCGGGCCGGGCTTGAATTCCACCGGGTTGAATTGTTGCAACGCCGGTTGCGCCACGATGCGCCGGGTCAAACGCACCGCCTCGGCGGCGACCTGCTTGTCGCGTTCGGCGCTCAGATAGTTCGGTCGGATTGCCGGCGCAGCGTACGGGTCCGGGCTTTTGATGTGGATCGTCCCCCGGCTTTCGGGCCGCAAATTGCACACGCTGGCGGTGAAGGCGGGAAACGGATGCAGCGGTTCGCCAAACGCATCCAGGGTCAGGGGCTGCACATGATATTGCAGATTGGGCGTGTCATAGGACGGATCGGATTTGGCGAAGGCGCCTAGTTGCGACGGCGCCATGGTCATCGGCCCACGCTGGAACAACAGATATTCCAACCCGATACCGAGCTTGCCGATCAGGCTGTTGGCGCGTTCGTTCAGGGTCTTCACGCCGTCCACCTTGTAGGCGCAGCGCACTTGAAGATGGTCCTGCAGATTTTCGCCGACGCCGGGCACGTCATGGCGCGATTCAATACCGTGCGACTGCAACACAGCGCCGGGGCCGATGCCGGACAATTGCAGTAACTGCGGGGAGGCCACCGACCCCGCCGCCAGAATGACTTCGGCGTTGGCGGCTGCGTGGCAAGGCTCGCCGTTTACATCGAAGAACAACCCGACGGCGCGACCCTCTTCGACATCGATACGGGTGGCGTGCGCGCGGGTGAGGATGCGGAGCGAGGCGCGCTTGGCGGCGCTTTTCAGAAACGCGCGAGATGTGTTAACGCGCACGCCACGCTTTTGGTTGACGTGAAAGTAACCGCAGCCCTCGTTGTCACCGCGATTGAAGTCCGTGGTTTTCGGCAAACCGGCTTGCGCGGCGGCTTCCTGAAAGGCGTCGAGAATTTCCCAGGACACGCGCGGGTTTTCGACCCGCCATTCGCCGCCCCGGGCGTGCATGTCATCGGCGGGAACCGCGTGCTGGTCTTCCGATTTCAGAAAGTAGGGCAGGATATCGTCCCACGCCCAGCCGGGATTGCCCGCTTGCGCCCATTGGTCATAGTCGCGCGACTGACCGCGCATGTAGATCATCCCGTTGATCGACGAACACCCGCCCAGGACCTTGCCGCGCGGATAATCCAGCGCGCGACCGTTCAACCCGGCTTCGGCTTCGGTCTTGAAACCCCAATCGACGCGCGGATTGCCCATGCAATACAGATACCCGACGGGAATTTTGGTCCAGATGTAATCATCCTCGCCGCCCGCCTCCAACAGCAATACCGTCGCGTCTTCAGACAACCGATTGGCCAGCACACACCCGGCGCTGCCCGCGCCGACGACGATATAGTCGTAAGCGCCCATGGATTTACACTCGTTCTTCCCAGCCATTCGGCGATCCTGTTCGAATTTCGCGCCCAGCCCAGATTGGAATACTATGGCGCTGGTATAAACCCTAAATATTCCATGTTTTTATGTGCGGCGATTTTCTATGATGACGCCTTACAACCATGAAACGGAACCATCATGACCGCGCACGACGACCATTCCCATTTGTCCGACACGGAACTTCGCGTCCGGTCGCTGGAATCGCTGCTGACCGAAAAGGGACTGGTCGACCCGTCGGCGTTGGACGCCATCGTCGACCGGTACGAAAACAAGGTCGGGCCGCGTGATGGCGCGCGGGTCGTTGCGCGCGCCTGGGTCGATCCGGACTTCAAGAAACGCTTGCTGGAAGACGCGTCGGCGGCGATTGATTCCCTGGGGTACACCAACACTCAGGGCGTGGACATGCTGGTGCTGGAAAACACGCCCAGCGTCCACAACGTCACCGTCTGCACCTTGTGTTCGTGCTATCCTTGGGCGGTGCTGGGGCTGCCACCCGCGTGGTACAAATCTTTTCCCTACCGGTCGCGCGTCGTCAAGGACCCGCGCGGCGTGTTGCGCGAATTCGGGCTTGAACTGGGCGAGGAAATCGAAGTGCGCGTGTGGGACAGCACGGCGGAATTGCGCTATATCGTCCTGCCCGAACGTCCCGAAGGCACAGACGGCATGACCGAGGAGGCGCTGGCCGATCTGGTCACCCGCAATTCCATG
>JABJJH010000505.1 GCA_018660965.1 Rhodospirillaceae bacterium
CCCCGCCATTATCGAGGATTCGGGTTCGACCCTGATCGTCGGGCCGGGCGCGACGGTCCGCGTCGCCGACACCGGCAATGTCATCGTCACCCTGCCCGCGCCAGAGAGGATCTCCGAATGAGCCCGCAAACATCCCGTTACGACAGCATCCTGCTTGAAGTCGTCTGGACCCGGATGATCTCCATCGTCGACGAAGCCGCCAAGGCCATCGTGCGCACGTCGTTTTCCACCCTGTCCAACGAAGCCAACGACTTCGCCTGCGTGCTGACCGACAAGCGCGGCTTTTCCCTGGCCCAGAACAGCGGTAGCATCCCGTCCTTCATCGCCACCCTGCCCGCAACCGTGCGCGATTTCATCGACGAGATCGGCTACGACAATTTCGAACCCGGCGACGTGTTGATCACCAACGACCCCTGGAAAGGCACCGGGCACCTGAGCGACGTCTGCCTCGTCTGCCCGATCTTCCGTGACGGTAAAATCGTCGCCTTCGCCGCGACCACATCGCACGTGCCCGATATCGGCGGCCGGTTGCGCGCCATGGATTCGCGGCAGGTCTTCGAGGAAGGCGTGCAAATTCCGTTGATGAAAATCATCAGCGCGGGAAAAACCGACGAGACCCTGGTGAAGCTGTTGTCGCAGAACGTCCGCACGCCGGAACAGACGCTGGGCGACATCTGGGCGCAGATCAGCGCGTGTGAATTGATGCGCGACCGTATGCTGCGCCTGATGGACGACTACGCGCTCGCGGACTTGACCGAACTCGCTGACGAACTGTTCGACCGCGCGGAGGCCGCCATGCGCAAGGTGATCGCCGAGGTGCCGGACGGCGTCTACCGCTACGCCATCGACACCGACGGCGGGGACGAGCGTTACCACTTCGCCGTCGCAGTCACGGTCAACGGCAGCGACATTCTGGTCGATTACGACGGCACCTCGCCGTCCCAGCCGCGCGCGATCAACTGCGTCATGGCCTACACCTACGCCATGTCCGCCTATGCCATTAAATGCGCGCTGCTGCCCGACCTCGCCAACAACGAAGGCATGTTCCGGCCGATCACGGTCACCGCGCCCGAAGACTCGCTGATCAATCCGCGCTATCCCGCCGCTGTCGTGGCGCGCGCCAGCACCGGCCATTACCTGCCCGTATGCGTGTTCGGCGCGCTGCAACAGGTCATCCCGGAAAAAGTCATGGCCGCAGCCGGGTCGCCGCTGTGGGTGTTGACCCAGACCGGCATCAACGACGACGGCAAGCCCTACACCAACGTGCTGTTCTATAACGGCGGCATGGGGGCCACGGCGAACAAGGACGGCGAAGGCTGCCTGTCCTGGCCCAGCAATATCTCATCATCCCCCATCGAAATTTCCGAACGCAACAGCCCGCTGTTCTGCCGTTTCAAACGCTTCGCGTCCGGTTCCGGCGGCGCAGGCAAGCAACGCGGCGGGCTCGGCCAGGAAATCGAGTTCGTTTCCGAATCCGAACGCCCCATCCTCGCGTTGTTCATGACGGAGCGAACGCAAATCGCGGCCCCCGGTTTCGACGGCGGCGGCGACGGTCAGTTGGGGGCGGTGCAAATCAACGGCGCCGATGTCGACACCAACGCCCAACACGTCATGAACAAGGGCGATACGGTGTTGCTGCGCACGCCCGGCGGCGGCGGCTACGGCGACCCCAGGGACCGCCCGGCGGAGTTGAGCGACCGCGACCGCAAACGCGGTTATGTGTAAGGACTTAGCCCCAACGGTTCTTCAACCGGGTAGCAAATCGAACGCGACGATCATGCGTTCCCCGTCGCCCTTGATCGGAACGGTGTAGTGGAACAGCGAGGATGGAAATAAAACGATATCGCCTCTTTTCGGGTGCACCGTAACCTTCGCATAGTCTTCCTTCACCAGCGGATAATCATAGGGGCGCAATTCGAACACGATGGCGCCTTCGTCCTTGTTCGCGGACTCGACCAGCTTCACATAGACGACCCCGCTCAACCATCCCGCCGGGTGAATGTGGGAACTCTGAAATCCATACTGCCGCAGCCGCACCGACCACCCGGTTATGTTGAGGTCACGGGGCCACATCTGCATCAGTAGACAGGGGTCAGCCTTGAACTTTTCAAAATAGGCTGACATTTCCTGCTTTATGACGCCTTCGAGCCGGACGATGTTGTCGCTGGATGTTTCGAACAAATTGCCGTGCGTGTGAAAGCCGTGAACCGTGGTGTGCATGACCGGTTCCCACACGGCGGGCGCCTGGCTCAGTTCCGCATCGAGGGCGTCGATAAAGTCATCCGCGTCATCGGTATGGTCCCGCACATGCCCGAAATTGATAAAATCCAGCGGGTCCTTGCAAAACGGATGAAAGATGTCCCGCCCGATCTGATCCGATGCGAAGGAACACACGGACGCGACCCGAAGGTTGGTTTTGTCGAGGTCCAGATTGTCCTGCACCCGGCGTTCGAATTCATCATAGCGACCGAGCGCATACAGGCACGCGAGAGAATCGGCGCGCGCTTTCGGGGTGTCGGCGCGGTCGTAGCTTTCCAGCGCTTCTTCATAGCAACCGCTGTCAAAATAGGCGCCGCCCAGATTATCGCGCGCCTCGACATCATCCGGCTTGATCTCCAGCGACGTTATGTAGCGTCCAATCGCCGCCGCATAGTCGCCCTTTTCTTTCAGCGCATGGCCAAGGTTCCGGTGCGCTTCCGCGAAGTCCGGCCTGAGTTGCAGGGCGTGGGCGTAGCATTCGATCGCGTCGTCGAGATCGCCTTTGTCCTTTAACGCGGCGCCGAGATTAAAGTGGTATCCCGCATAGTCGGGGTTGAGGTAAATCGCGCTGGTATAACTCTCAATCGCCGAATCCAGATCGCCAACCACCCGAAGCGCGCCGCCAAG
>JABJJH010000605.1 GCA_018660965.1 Rhodospirillaceae bacterium
CAGATAAACGGCAGATGCATCAGCCCTTCGACATGGTACGGCCCCTTGAACAACATGCCGAAATCGCCCTGAAATTCGCCATGGTCAGTGGTGTAGAACACATCCGTATCGCCGCCCCAGCCCAACCCGTCGATATGGCGCACCACCCGGTCCACGGCATCGTCGATCAATTCGTTTTCAATATGAACCATGGCGTTGACCTCGCGGATCTGGTCCGCCGTCAAATTAGCGGGCACAAGGTCGGCGGGGACTTCGAAATTGAACTGCCCGCGCCCTTCGAACCATTCCAGCCAGTGACGTGGCTTGGTGCGCAGAATATCCGCCGTGCGGTCCGCCGATCCCGGATACCCGGTTGGTAGGTCGAGATCACGCCAATCCACGCGGCCCAACTCGCCTTGCGGCGGGTCCCACGGGTGGTGCGGGTCGGGAAAGCTCATCCACACGAACCAGTCCTCGTCCGCCGACAACGAATCCAGAAACGCGATGGTGCGGTCCGCCGTCCAGTCGGTGTGGTAATGGTCACGCGGGATCGGGTTGTGCCAGACCTGCGGGGCCAGGGTGTCGCCGCCGCCAAGTCCGCTCGGTCCGCCATTGGCGGTGTATTCGTGGAAGCCGTCCACCTCATCGGCGAAATTGTCGCGCAGCCAGCGCGGATAATGCGTCAGGCTGCGCCCCGGACGCCCCGTATGACCGCAGAGTTCCATCCGGTCGAACCCGCGATGCGGCCCGGTTTCACCGCGCGTCGCGGCCCAGTTTTCAAAATAATCGGTGTGCGAGGCCGGTTCGAAATGCGCCTTGCCCAGCAACGCCGTGCGATATCCGTGATCGTGCAGATAGGCGGCCAGATTGGGCGCGTCCACGGGCAGGGGAATGCCGTTCGACGTCACCCCATGGGCGTTGATGTACTGCCCCGTCAGGATCGTCGCGCGTTCGGGCATGCAGACGGTGTTCTGGTTGCGCGCCTGGGAAAAATTCAGCCCCGCCGCCGCCAGCGCGTCAATCGCGGGGGTCCGCGCCACCGCGCCGCCATTGCAACCCAGCGCGTCGTAACGCTGTTGATCGGTGGTGATCAGTAAAATTTTACGCCCCATCCCGGCCTCCCCGTGACGCTTCTAGTGGCGCAACCGATACGGATGGTTCCCATCCGTTTCGATCAGTTGCCCCACCAGATCAATACGCTGGTGATCTGATTCACGAAATGCTTGGGAACCAAGCGTTTCGATCAGACCACTAGCGGTATTATGACGCCCAAAATTTGTCCAAATAGTTAGCTTTAGTATACATCGGTTAACATTGTCGCCGGTCGTGATCGATCATCGTGATCGATCATCGTGACCGACCGCCCCGGATCAATCCAGCCTTCAGTATGATAGGAATATATGTCTTTATTGGAAAACGTCAAGGCGCCAAATTGAAACTTATATAATTTTTGGCGCCAGCGTCTTCATTAAACGAAACAACCAGTCCTGTAAAAACCTGACAATAGATATGTACCTTTGACGTACAGGGTATTTTTTGATACTATATCCAAAATGATCAAGAGCTATCGAGACAAAAGGACAAAGGCTTTCGCCGATGGCGACCGCGTCAGGGGATTCCAGAGCTTTCAGCGCCAGGGCGAAAAGCGGCTGGAAATTCTGGACGCGGCTGTTTCGCTCAATGACCTCGCCGCCCTGCCGAGCAACCGGTTCGAAGCGCTGGGCGGGGATAGAAACGGGCAATATAGCATCCGGATCAATCAACAGTGGCGCGTTTGTTTCGAATGGCCGGATGATGGCCCCGAAAACGTGGAAATAACCGATTATCATTGAAAGGGAGGACTCCCATGAGCAGAACCCCCATACATGCGGGCGAAATCCTGAAGGATGAACTGGAAGCGCTTGGCGTTACCGGCACGGAACTCGCCCGGCAAATCAACGTGCCCGCCAACCGCATCAGCAAAATCATGGCCGGAAAGCGAAACGTCACCGCTGACACCGCCTTGCGTCTTGGCAAGTGGTTCGGAATGTCGCCGGCCTTCTGGCTCAACCTTCAAAAAAGCTATGATTTGAAAATCGCGGAACAGGAGATCGGCGCGGACATTGAGAATATCCCGACTCTGGATCGAACGAAAATCCCGGCGTAACCGGTTATTGGCCTGACATTCCAAGGCCAGACATATTCAAAGGAGAGCAACATATGGCCAAGGACATGGAGCGAGCCGAAATTCTGGCGCGCGAGACCAAGGCGCTGGTGTTCGACCAGTACGGCACCATCGTGGACATGCAGGGGGATTTGGCCGCCGCCGCCGCGCCGTTCCTCAAAGCCAAGGGGTGGGATGGCGAGGCGCACCGGTTCGTTACCTGGTGGCGGCGCACGCATTACGAAAACTCCATGATTGACGCACTGGGGGATCGCGGCCACACGCCCTATCGCCAGATCGGCCACCGGGCGGTGTCCTACGTCATGGACCGCTGCGGCTTTTCCTACACCCAGGCCGAAGTCGAATGGCTGGTCGCCCAGATCGAAGTTCTGAAACCGTTCCCCGATGTCCTCAAAGCCCTGAGTAGCTTGCGCGACGCGGGATACAAACTGGCCATTCTGTCGAACGGCGACCGCGACATGCTGGAGGCCGCGAAACCGCATATCGGCTTCCCCTTCGACCACGTCATTTCGGTCGAGGAGGCGGGATATTTCAAGCCGCACTGGAAAACCTACGCCAGCGCGGCGGAGATCATCGGGCTGGACCGGTCAAGCTGCCTGTTCGTCGCCAACCACGCGTTCGATTGCATCGGCGCGAAGTCCTACGGCATGCGCACCGCCTTCATCGACCGCCGCAAACGCCCATTCGGCGAAACGCCGCATCAGCCCGACATCATTGTCGCCGATTTCGCGGAACTGGCGGCGGCGTTGGTCGGGGAGTAGGGAAGCAGTCTTGCCGGAGGGACGCGGGCGTGTACAATAATCGCACGGGTTTTACGGTTATCAATCAAACGGCGGGGAGATCGAGCCATGGATTTACTCTACAGCGACGAGGATCTGGCGTTTCGCGACGAGGTTCGGGCCTTTATTGCGGAAAACCTGCCGCAGGAAATTCGCGACGCCAATGCGCGCGGCGCGCATATATCCAAACCTCTGGCGGTCAAATGGCAGAAAATCCTGCATACGCGCGGCTGGGTCGCGCCGAACTGGCCGGCGGAATATGGCGGTCCCGGCTGGACGTCGATCCAGAAACACATTTTCGCGGAAGAATATCAGGCCGCCGATTGCCCGGCGGTCAGCGGCTTTGGCGTGACCATGGTCGGCCCGGTCATTTACACCTACGGCACGGACGCACAGAAAGAACAGCATCTGCCGAAAATCCTGAGCGGCGATGTGTACTGGTGCCAGGGGTATTCGGAACCGGGGTCGGGGTCGGATCTGGCGTCCCTGCAAACCCGCGCGGTGCAAGACGGCGATGACTATGTCGTCAACGGCCAGAAAATCTGGACCTCGCTGGCGCATATCGCGGACTGGATTTTCTGTCTGGTGCGCACCGACACCGAGGTCAAACAGCAGGAAGGCATCACCTTTTTGTTGTTCGACATCAAATCCAAGGGCGTCACGATCAAGCCGATCATCTCCATGGACGGACGCCACCATTTGAACGAAGTGTTCTTCGACGACGTGCGGGTGCCGATCTCCAATCGCATCGCCGAAGAAAACATGGGCTGGACCTACGCCAAGTATTTGCTGGGGCATGAACGCGCGGGCATCGCGCAAATCGCCACCCACAAGCGCACCGTCAACAGGGTCAAGGAAATCGCGTCCCAGGAATGCGCCTATGGCGGTCGACTGATCGACGATCCGGCGTTCAAGGCGCGGCTGTCGCAGGTGTCCATATCGCTGGAGGCGCTGGCGCTAACCGACTTGCGGATGCAGGCGAACATCAGCGCGGGCAAAAGCCCCGGCGATCAGGCGTCCACGCTGAAAATCAGCGGCACGCAGATTTATCAGGAATTGAACGAAATTCTGGTGCAGGCGCTGGCCTATTATGGCCTGCCCTATTCCCCGGACCAGTTCCGCCCCGATTGGAACGAGCCGCCGGTGGGCCCGGAATACACATCGGGAATCATGGCCGACCGCTTGCTGCGCCGGGCCGCGTCGATCTATGGCGGGTCGAACGAGATTCAGAAAAACATCATCGCCAAACGCGTGCTTGGGCTGTAACCGCGACTAGATAGACGGCAGTTCCGCCACGGCTTGACGCATCCGCTCGATGTGTTGACCCGGCGGCAAGTCCCCGCCCAGCGTGCGCAGGCATATATGGGTCAGCCCCATGTCGCGCCACCCCGCCACGCGGCTTTTCCATTCGTGTTCGCGCGGTCCCACGACCGCGACGCCCGCCTCCATGCCGATGTCGGCGGGGTCGCGCCCGGCGGCTTCGGCTTCGCGGTACACATCGTCGCGCACGGCGGGGAATTCTTCCGGCGTCGCCAGGATAAACCAGCCATCGGCCTGACGACCGATGCGGCGGCGCACGCGCGGCACGGGGACGCCGCGCACCCCCAGCCAGATCGGGATCGGTTGTTGCACCGGCAACGGGTTGATCCCGGCGCCGGACACCTTGTCCCATTCGCCGTCGAATTCCACGACCTCCTCGGTCCAGAGCTGGCGCAGCAGGTCGATCTGTTCTTCGCACCGGGCGCCGCGATTGTGGAAATTCGCCCCCAGCGCGCGGTATTCCGCCTCGTTCGTTCCGATGCCGACGCCAAGCCGCAAGCGCCCGCCGGACATCCGGTCCAGGGTTGCGGCCTGCTTGGCGACCAGCACGGTCTGACGCGCGGGCAATATGATGACGGAAGGGACAAGTTCGATCTTTTCAGTGGCCCCGGCGATCAGCGCCATCAAGGTCAGGGGTTCATGCAGCGGGCCACTGTCGGGGCGAATGATTTGTTCGGGGACGCGCAGATGCGTCAGCCCCAGTGCCTCGGCGGCCTGGGCGAAGGCCTTGATGGCGCCGATGTCGTCCTGCAATTCCCGGACGGGCAGCGATATTCCGATGCGCATGGCGGAGTCTCCTGAAGCGGCTCTCTAAGGGGATCACAGATACGGGTCCATCAGCGCGAAATCAAATTCATTATAACGAATATGTGAAGTCGATTCGATTGCCCCGCGCCACGGCGCCCGGTATTGAACTCAACAACCAACAAAATTCAATCCATTCGCACAGGGGAGATTTAAGCATGTCATTTCGCTCTTTTCGCCAATTACCGGTGGTTTTCGCCCTGTTTTTAGGGGCCATGGCCGTGTTGACCGCGCCCGCTTCCGCGGACATGAACGATTTGATCGTCAAACAAAGCGATTTCGGCGTCGGCAAGACGATCGACCGCCTCGGCATCGCCCTGGAGCGCAAGGGCATCAAGGTGTTCAAGCGGGTCAACCACGCCAGGGCCGCGAAAAGCGTCGGCATGGATATCCCCGCGAACGAAGTCATCATCTTCGGCACGCCCAAGATCGGCTCGCCCCTGATGCAGTCCAACCCGATGATCGGCCTCGATCTGCCGCTCAAGGCGCTGGCCTGGAAAGCCGCCGACGGCACGGTCAAGCTGGCCTACACCAACCCCGCCGCGCTCGCCAAGAAGTACGGCATCACGGACCGCGCCAAGGTGTTCAAGAAGATGACCGGCGCGCTCAACAAATTCACCAACATGGCCGTCAAGCGCGGCGGTTTGCCGAAGCAGTAGAATTTTCTGGCGGACTGATTCACGAAACGGATGCTTCCCATTCGTTTCGATCAGGCCGCTAATGCGTCAGTTCGGTCAGTTCGACCAGGATATCGCCGGTTGATTCCGGGTTGATGAAGGCGATCTTGGCGCCGCCGTGGCCAGTGCGCGGGGTTTCGTCCAACAACTTCACGCCCTTGCCGCGCAATTCGTCGAGGGCGGCTTCGATGTCGTCCACTTCGAAACACAGGTGGAACAGGCTTTGGCCTTTTTCCGCCAGTTGTTTCCCAATCGCGGAATTCGGGTCGGCGGTTTCCAGCAACTCGATATAGGTCTCGCCAACCGGATACATGGCGAGGTTGGTTGAGCCGATTGTTTCCTCCAACTCCATTTCGAACCCGAAGGTGTTCTCCAGCATTTTCATCGATTCGGCCATGTTCCGCACGGCGATGGCCACATGCTCCACGCGTTTGATTTTCATATCGGCGTTCCCTTCCCATTTGATTTTTGCTTTGGCGTTCCGCCAAGGTGATTTGCGCTTTGACGTTCCGCCAAGGGGAGGCAATGATGGAACAGAAGTCAACAGCGGGGGTGGTCGTTGGGCATGGACAGGATGAAAATCAGCGGCGTCGAAATCGATGTGTGGCGGCGCGGCGCGGGACAGCCCGTGTTGTTTCTGCATCCCGGCGACGGCTTCGATGACAACGACCCGTTTCTGAAGGCGCTGTCGGCGCACTATGATGTTATCGCGCCGTGGCATCCGGGATTCGGTCATTCCGATTTGCCGAAGGGTTGGAATTCCGTCGACGATCTCGCCTATTTCTATCTCGATTTCCTGGGCCAGTTGGGGCTTGAAGACGCGGTCGTCATCGGTGCGTCGTTCGGTGGCTGGATCGCGGCGGAGCTGGCCATTCGCCGGACGCCACGCATGGCCAAGCTGGTGTTGATCGATGCGCTGGGCATCCGCTTGGGCGACCGGACGACGCGCGACATCGCGGATTTTCACAACACCGACGCCGCCCTTCTGGAATCGTTGAAATGGGCCGATCCGGCGGGCCGCCAAGGCGACCCGTCCAAACTCAGCGATTCGGAATTGACCGGGATGATCCGCTCGCGCGAAGCCTTCGCGCATTATGGCTGGCGGCCCTATATGCACAATCCGGGGCTGGCGCGGTGGCTGCACCGGGTCAATGTCCCAAGCCTGGTGCTGTGGGGCGAGGAAGACGGCGTGGTCAAACCGGATTACGGACAGGCCTATGCCGGATTGATCGGCGACGCGACTTTCGAAGCGGTCCCCGCCGCCGGACATTACCCGCATATTGAACAAGCCGACGCCAGCACCAA
>JABJJH010000394.1 GCA_018660965.1 Rhodospirillaceae bacterium
AGTTGGCCGATCGCGCCGTGGAAGCCATTCAAAACGCCGCCAAGACCGGTCGGATTGGCGACGGGAAGATATTTATCTCCACCGTCGAGGAAGCCATCCGCATCCGAACCGGTGAACGCGGCAACGAGGCGCTTTAACGACGAGACGAACGAACAAGACGAAACGACGAGGAGCCCGGCGTTAACTGGCGCCCAAGGAACCCCAAGGAACCTAAAGACCTCTACCTGGAAAGACTTCTACCTGGACCGCCGGTCGACAGGCCGACAAATCATTCAATAAATATACGGGAACGTAACGATGTCCGATGCAAAAACAGTTTTAAAAATGATCGAGGAAAACGACGTGCAATTCGTCGATTTTCGATTCACCGATCCGCGCGGCAAGTGGCAACACACCGCCCAGCATGTCTCCACTGTCGACGAAGACATGTTCAAGGACGGCATTATGTTCGACGGATCGTCGATCGCCGGTTGGAAAGCCATCAATGAATCCGACATGATCCTGATGCCCGATCTGTCCACCGCGGTCATGGACCCCTTCACCGCCCAGCCGCAGTTGATCTTGTTCTGCTCCATTGTGGAACCCTCGACCGGTCAGCCCTATGCGCGCGATCCTCGCTCAGCGGCGCAGAAAGCGGAAGCCTACGTCAAGGCGAGCGGCATCGGCGACACGGTCTTCGTCGGACCGGAAGCGGAATTCTTTATTTTCGACGATGTCCGATTCCAGGTCACGCCGGAACACACCTTCTACCGCGTCGACTCCGAGGAAGGCCCCTACAATTCGGGCTCCCAGTTCGAAGACGGCAACGCCGGTCACCGGCCCGGCCCGAAGGGTGGATATTTCCCTGTCGCGCCAGTCGATTCCGGCACCGATATTCGTGCGGAAATGGTGACCGTCATGGCCGAAATGGGCCTGGAAATGGAAAAGCATCACCACGAAGTCGCGCCGTCGCAGCACGAGCTCGGGGTTAAATTCAACACGTTGTTGCGCCAGGCCGACGGCATGCAGATTTACAAATACGTCACCCATATGGTCGCGCATTCCTATGGCAAGACGGCGACCTTCATGCCCAAGCCAATCGCGGGCGACAACGGGTCGGGCATGCATGTGCACCAATCGATCTGGAGAGACGGCAAACCCTTGTTCGCCGGGTCCGGCTACGCCGATCTGTCGGATACCTGCCTGTACTACATTGGCGGCATCATCAAGCACGCCAAGGCGCTGAACGCCTTCACCAATCCATCCACCAACAGCTACAAGCGTCTGGTGCCGGGCTACGAAGCGCCGGTCCTGCTGGCGTATTCCGCACGCAACCGTTCGGCGTCCTGCCGGATTCCACACACGGACAGCCCCATGGCCAAACGCGTCGAGGTGCGCTTCCCCGACGCCACCGCCAATCCCTATCTGGCGTTCACGGCCATGTTGATGGCGGGGCTGGACGGCATTGAAAACAAGATCCACCCGGGCGACCCGATGGACAAGGATCTCTACGATCTGCCGCCGGAAGAATTGCAAAATGTGCCCACGGTCTGTGGGTCGCTGCGCGAAGCGCTCGAGGCGCTGGAAGCGGACAACGACTTCCTGCGCAAGGGCGACGTGATGACCGAGGAACTCATTCGCGGTTACATCGACCTTAAGTGGGAAGAAGTCCACGCCTTCGAACAGGCGCCGCATCCGATTGAATTTGAGATGTATTACAGCGTCTAACCAAGACGATATCAGAGCAAAACAAAAGGCGCGTCCCATTGCGGGGCGCGCCTTTTTTTGTGCGCCAGATTTTATTGAGCCGGCAGCGTCACCGTGAATTCGGCGCCGCCGTGACCGTGCACGCTGTCGTGGGCGCGAATAATCACGCTCTTGACGCCATCCGGGATCGCCACGCCCGACAATGAGCGGGTAAACGGTTGTTCGTCCACATGGGGATGCCAAAGCTTGCGCGTCCCCAACACCGCCCGGTCCGGCCCCAGAACATCCCAACCATCGGCGTAATGCTTCCAACCGTCGTCGGCATGACGAACGGTCACGCCGAAATCATACCGATGGTCGCCGGATTTTGACGTGACGACGTCAACCACATCGGCCTCCCCGGCCCTGGCGTCCCCGACAATCAGCGCGCCCCCCATGACCAGACTCGCGCCCATCAACACCGCCGCCATCCTTTTAAGTCGCCGCATCGCAATCCCCTATTTTACACCATCAAATTAATCAGTGGTTGTCCCCGTATTTTGTGAATCAGAAACTCGCGCGAACCGCGCCGAACGGGCCGAAATCGGCGACGTGTTCTTCATCGGACTGGGCCAGCACCATGCCGGTCAGGGTTCCGGTGCTAATCAACTCGCCGGCTTCCATTCCAATGCGCGCACGCGATAATTCGTTCGCCAGCCAGGTGAGGGGCGTCAGCGGGTGGTCGATCGCGGTCGCTGCATCGCCGCGTCTCCTTTCCGCGCCGTTGACCGATAGGACGACGTCTTGTTCGGCGATGTTTTGCGTACGCCAATTGGGAATCGCTGCGCCGTATATCAACGAGCCCGACCCGCTTCCATCGGCGATGATCGCGGTCAGTGGCGGAAAGTTTTCATCGTGGACAAACCGGCACTCGGCGATTTCCAGACCGGGGTGAATCGAGTCGACCGCATCGGCGATTTCGTCCTCGTCGTATGGCCGCGCGCGCGGCGGTAAATCTTCGCCTAGTTTCACAACGTATTCGGCTTCGGACACAGGATGAAGCAACGTGCGGCCTTCTAACGCCGCCGGGCTCTGGCGTATGAACTGCTTATAGACGCGGCCGAATATGGGCGCGTCGGTTCGAAGCGCGCGTTGCATCTTTTCCTTATTGGCCGCAATTTTCCAGCCGCCGACGGCCCAGCCCAGCGCCGCCGCCACATCCGCGCCGATGCGTTTCGCCGCCGTCATATCCGACGGGATCAGCCGCTGATCCAGACCGCTTTGTTGCCGATTTTCACGGCGCAACGCCGCCAGTAGTGTCGATAATTCGCTCACCCTATTCATGCGCCTCTTTCGTTTCCATGCCTGCGCCGCATGACCTCAGCCCCCTTAATCTGACATTCCTCAAATGACATCCAATTTCGCGGAAATCATACCACCGCACCGCCGCCAAAAGAACGCAATAGTTTCCGCCGCCACCCGATGACCTGCCTTGTCAATTTTCTGTTTCCGGAAGCTCATTTGTCCATCTTTTCCATCATCTGAGCGTACCTCCCCCGCACTTTTGACTTCGCTGTCATTTTCCACGGCTACGCCTGTATGCGTCTACGACGAAGATCATTAATCAGGACCAATATATTTAAAAACAAGCTTCCGATTCAAACAAAAATCAATTATTTCTAAATATTAACAAATATTAAAACATATTTACGATGTTAATTACTTCTATTATATTTACTTATTATCTGTGTTATTAATTTTAATAATTTAATTCACCATTTTTTTATTTCATTTTATTATTTTAATACTATAATAATTTTTATGGAGGGAATTTAATGCATGCGTTTGGCGACAAATTAAAACTCGAAATGGAAGACTTGATAGCCGACGAAATTCGACGGCTGATTTCTCAGGCGGACGTCTACATATTCGCCTTGTACGACCCGGCGGACCTGTCCGATGGATTGCGCGACTACCAACTGATCCAACGAGACTCTGGTCGCGACAGAATCGCCGCCGATGTCAGCTTTAATTTCGAAGGGGTTGGCGTCTGGTATATCTGCCGGCGAACCGGCGAAACCTTTACCGTCCGCCATATCATGGCGAGGATCGCCAACGGTCGGTTCGTCGATGGCCAGGTTGGCACGTTCGAAGGTTTCTGGGACGAATTCCCGCGCTACATCACGGAAGACAAATGGGTTAAATCGTTTTGCGCCAAGCCGTCCGCGAACGATCCGCATCCGTCCATCGTCGCGTCACGGCGCCGCAAGACGAAGGCGACCGCCTGACGGGCCAGCCGCATACAAGATATTGTGATGAAATTGCGCCGGACCTACCCTATACGCTTGCCACAACGCCGCGTGAATTTATAATGGCGGCATGGCCGATCTATTTCAGAACACGTTAAAAACTCAACAAACGTCCTATTCGGCGAAGGACATCGAAGTCCTTGAAGGCCTGGAGCCGGTTCGTCGGCGCCCCGGCATGTATATCGGCGGCACCGACGACACGGCGCTGCACCATTTGGTCGCGGAAGTTCTCGATAACTCCATGGACGAAGCGGTGGCCGGACACGCCAGCCGCATTGAAATGGAATTCCTCGAAGACGGGTCCGTCACCGTCAGCGACAATGGTCGCGGCATTCCCATCGATCCGCACCCGAAGTTCAAGAACAAGTCGGCGCTTGAAGTTATCCTGACCACGCTTCATTCCGGCGGCAAATTTTCAGGCAAGGCGTACCAAACCTCCGGTGGGTTGCACGGGGTCGGCCTGTCCGTGGTGAACGCGCTGTCCGACCGGTTCGCCGTCACCGTGGCGAGAGAGAGAAAATCCTTCTCGCAACACTATGAACGTGGCGCCCCAACGACAAAACTGACCGATAACGGCGTCACGCAAAACAAACGCGGC
>JABJJH010000607.1 GCA_018660965.1 Rhodospirillaceae bacterium
ACCTTGTTGAACAGCCAACTCAGGAAAAACTGCGCCGCCAACGTCGCGACCGCCAGATAAAACCCCTTGATCCGCAAGCTGGGAATTCCGAACAACAATCCGGTCCCCGCCGCGACCAATCCGGAAAAGATAAAGACCAAAATCAGGTTCATGTCGGGATACGCCGTCGACAGCTTGAAGCAGGCGACCGCCCCAACCGCCATGAACGCGCCCGTGCCCAGCGACAACTGGCCGCAATAACCGGTCAGCAGGTTCAACCCGATCGCGGCGACCGAATAAACCAGCATGGGGATGAGAACAGCCTGATAGATATATTCATTGCCGATGAACGGCAGAACGCCAAACACAACCAGCAACAGCGCCCCCATCGCCCAGCGGTCCTGCGCAATCGGGAAGATCGCCTGATCCTCGGCGTAGCTGGCTTTAAGCTGCCCGGTTTCACGATACAGCATGGCTCTTATACCCTCTCGATAATCTTGTCGCCGAACAGGCCTTGGGGCCGAAACAGCAGGAATATTAGCGCAACGACATACGCAAACCAGTTTTCAATCGCGCCATTCACCAAGGGGCCCCAATACACTTCGGCCACTTTTTCCCCGACGCCGATAATCAACCCGCCGACAATGGCGCCGGGCACCGACGTAAAGCCGCCCAGGATCAAAACCGGCAACGCTTTCAGCGCAATCAGCGAAAGCGAGAACTGAACGCCCGACGACGATCCCCACATGATGCCGGCGACCAGGGCGACGAACCCGGCGACCGACCAGACGACAATCCAGATACTGCGCAAGGGAATCCCGACCGACAGCGCCGCCTGATGATCGTCGGCGACCGCCCGCAAGGCGCGGCCCAGGCGGGTTTTTTGAAAGAAAACCGCCAACACCACCACCATGGTCGCAGCGATTCCCGCCGCCCACATGTCGAAAACCTGCAACTGAATCTCACCGATCAGAAAATTGCCCGTTGGGATGCCGACATCCAGCGCTTTTACCGAACTGCCCCACATGATGTCTCCGAAGCCTTCAAGCACGAACGCCAGGCCAATCGTCGACATGAACATGATGATGGGTTCCTGATTGACCAGCGGCCGCAAGACGATGCGCTCGATCAAATACGCCAGCCCCACCATGACGACGCCGGTAAGAATGATGGCGGCCCACGCGGGCAGGGGAAAACCCGATTTTGTTAAAATGAACGGTATGGTGCCGTCCATCAGCCCAACCAGCGTCAGGGCGGCGAACAGGGCCAACACGCCCTGGGCGTAATTGAACACGCCGGACGCCTTGAAAATCAGCACGAACCCGAGCGCCACCAGCGAATACATGACGCCCGTCATAAGGCCGCCAATGACCACTTCGAAAAAGAACGACGGCGAATCCGCCATATCCAGGAATGGCGCAAGCAACACCATTTCGATTAATTCCATCGCCAGCTCGCCCTTATTGCTTAATGCGGAACGCCAAGATAGGCGTCGATCACATCCTGGTTGCTCTTGACCTCATCGGGCGTTCCATCGGCTATCTTCGAGCCATGGTCCAACACCACCACACGGTCTGAAATATCCATCACCACGCCCATATCGTGTTCGATCAGGGCGATTGTCGTGCCGAATTCGTCATTCACGTCCAGGATAAAGCGGCACATGTCCTGCTTTTCCTCAAGGTTCATGCCCGCCATCGGTTCGTCCAGCAGCAACAGCTCGGGTTCCGCCGCCAGCGCCCGGCCCAGCTCCACCCGTTTTTGCAGGCCATAAGGCAGACGCCCGACCGGCGTTTTCCGGATCGCCTCGATTTCCAGAAATTTGATGATTTCCTCGACGAACGCGCGATGTTTTCTTTCTTCGTCGCGGGTCGGTCCGACGAAGATTGCGGCCGCCAGCAGACAGGTCTTCCATTTATTGAACTTCAGATTGCGCCCGGTCATGAGGTTGTCCAGGGTGGTCATGCCCCGAAACAACGCCACGTTCTGAAATGTCCGCGCCACGCCGTTGGCGGCGGTTTCATACGGCTTCATCTGTTTGCGCACGGCGCCCTTGTAGATGATCTCGCCAAGCTGGGGATGGTAGAACCCGTTGATGCAATTCAGCATCGATGTCTTGCCGGCGCCATTGGGGCCGATAATGGCGCGAATTTCACCCTTCTTGATGTTGAAGCTCACATCGCTGATAGCCCGCACCGCACCGAAGGACAGCGAGATATTTTCCACCGACAGCAGCGTTTCGTCGAAGACGCGATCTTGAACGCTCATGCGTCATTACCCTCTTGGTTCACGATGTTTACCCCGCCTCGCGCATGGAATCGAAGGTCGGCGCGGACCGGACGGCCAGATCCGCCTTGATCACGCCAGTGCGCCCATCCTCGAACGTCATCTCGGCCTCGATGGAAACCTGATCCTTGTCGGAATACAGCGCATTGATCAAATCGTCGTACCGGTCCGCGATAACGCTGCGGCGCACCTTGCGGGTCCGGGTCAATTCACCGTCATCGGCGTCCAGTTCCTTGTGCAAAATCAGGAAGCGTCGAATTTGCGACGATGACAGTTCCGAATCGAAGGCCAGGCCCTGATTGACCTCGGCGATGTCCTTTTCGATCAAGTCATAGACAATTGCTTGCCCCGCCAGATCGGTGTAACCGGAATAGCTGACGCCATGGCGTTCGGCCCAGTTTCCGACCGCTTCCAGATCGATGTTGATGAACGCCGTCACATAATCATGACCGGCGCCATGGACCACGGCTTCACGGATAAACGGAAAATACTTCAGTTTGTTTTCGATATATTGCGGCGCGAACAGGGCGCCGTTCGTGAGCGTCCCGACATCCTTGGCCCGATCGATCACCTTGAGGTGGCCCTCATCGGTCATGATGCCCGCGTCGCCCGTGTGCAGCCAGCCGTCCGCGTCCCTGGTTTCGTTCGTGGCGGCGTCATTCTTCAAATAACCGATGAAGTTGCCCGGCCCTTTGAGCAGAATTTCGCCATTGGCGTCGATTTTGACATCGCAGTCTTCGGCCGGGGGTCCGACCGTGTCCGGCCGCACGTCGCCATCGCGTTGAATGCAGGCGTAGGCCGTGCATTCCGTTTGCCCGTAGAGCTGTTTCAGATTGATGCCGATGCCGCGGAAAAAATTGAACACTTCCGGACCCAGCGGCGCGCCCGCGGTGTAGGCGACGCGCACCCGGCTAAGGCCCAGATTGTTACGCAGCGGGCCGTAAACACAAAAGTCACCCAGCCGGTAAAGCAGCCGGTCAAGGAAGGACACCGGTCGCCCTTCTAGGATATCCACGCCGACGCGCTTGGCGATCGAAATAAAATAATTGAACATGGTGCGCTTCACCACGCCCGCGTTTTCCATCCGGATCATCATGCTGGTCAGCAGGGATTCGAAATTCGCCGACGGCGAAAAATAACAGGTCGGTCCGATTTCGCGCAGATCCGACAACACCGTCTCCCCGCTTTCCGGGCAGTTGATGGTGAACCCCGACGTAATGGCCTGAACGATGAAGAGATGATCGCCCACCCACGCCATCGGCGTGTAGCAAATGATCTCCTCCTTCGACGTCAAATTCTCCATGTCCGAAAGGCGCAGTGACGATTCGATGAAGTTGTCCGCGCTCAACATGACGCCCTTGGGACGACCGGTCGTGCCGGAGGTGTAAAGAATCACAGCCAAATCACCGCCGCCGCTTTTGGCCACCTCGGCCAGGTAAAAATTCGGGTTGGCGCGATCATGGGCGCGACCGGATTCTTGAACATCGGCGTAGCTGGAGACGAAATCCTGTTCGTAATGCCGCATGCCGCGCGGGTCTTCGTAAATGATCCGCTCTAGCGCCGGACACTGGTCCATCACCGACAACAGTTTGTCGGTCTGTTCCTGATTTTCGACGATGGCGAAGCGCACACCCGCATGTTCAAGCACATACTGCATCTCTTCCGCCACGGAATCCTGATACAGCGGCACGGGGACGGCGCCAAGGCTCTGAATAGCGAAAAACGCCCAATACAGTTGCGGTCGATTGTCGCCGACAATAGCGACCATGTCGCCGCGAGACAGACCCATATCCGCCAACCCGCAGGCCAAGGCGCGAATTTGCTCCGCCGTTTCGGTCCAGGTGTAGGATTGCCAGATGCCGAGGTCTTTTTCGCGAAACCCGATATCGGCGCCGCTGGTCTTCGCGTTATGCAAAATCCGCTTTGGCAACGTGTCGTTGCGCGCAAGCGACGCCTGTATATCAGACATCGAAACCATTCCTCCCCAGGACATAACTTTTTTATAGGTGCGTAACATTTTTATATTTGCGGCGAGCCTATACCAATTCTCGCGAACAATGAAATAATTTCGCCGCCAACACCGGGCGCCAAAGCCGCGCAGCATGGTTGACGGCGAATGGCGATGAACACAATACTGTGAGAATTGAAGGCGTCGGGCATGACGGACGCCACAACCGCTGGGGGGCGGGCGCCATGAGCGAGTTTTACGACGACCTCGAACGCCGTGATCCAGAAGATCGGGAACAGGCATTGATGGCGGCGTTGCCGGGCCAGGTCGCGCTGGCCCAGAACAAGGCGCCCGGGTTCGCCAACATCCTTGGCGACGCGCTCGCCGAGTTTCCCGCCGCCGAGATTACGTCCCGCGATGCCCTGGCGCATCTGCCCGTCACCCGAAAGTCGGATTTGATCGCCTTGCAGGAAACCACGCCGCCCTTCGGCGGCCTGAATGCGACGCCGCCGGGCGGCTTGCGGCGGCTGTTCATGTCGCCCGGCCCCATCGCCGACCCGCAAGGGCGTGGGCCTGACTGGTTCCGGTTCGGTCGCGCCCTGTTCGCCGCCGGCGTGCGGCCCGGCGATATTGTCCATAACTGCTTTTCCTATCACCTCACCCCGGCCGGGTTCATGATGGAGGACGCGGCGGCTGCGAACGGCTGCGCGGTATTTCCCGGCGGCGTCGGCAACACCGAAGCGCAAGTGCAGGCGATTCGCCATTTCGGCGCGTCGGTGTATGCGGGAACGCCGGATTTTCTCAAGGTCATCCTCGACAAGGCCGACGAGCTTGGGGTCGATATCGGCACCCTGACGAAGGCGACGGTCGGCGGCGGGGCGCTGTTTCCAGCGGTTCGGGAAGAATACCGCAGCCGGGGCGTCCATGTCCGGCAAAGTTACGGCAGCGCCGATTGCGGCCTGATCGCCTATGAATCGGACGCCATGGAGGGACTTATTCTCGACGAATCGATCATCGTCGAAATCGTGCGCCCGGGCGCGAACGACCCGGCCGCCGAGGGTGAAATCGGCGAAGTCGTCGTCACCTTGATGAACCCCGATTATCCCTTGATTCGCTTCGGCACCGGCGACCTGTCCGTTTTCATGCCGGGTCAAAGCCCCTGCGGACGCACCGCGCCGCGCATTCAGGGGTGGATGGGTCGGGCCGACCAAACGACAAAAGTGCGCGGCATGTTCGTGCACCCCGGCCAGATCGCCGCCGTCGTCAAACAAACGACCGAGATTTGCGCCGCGATCACCAAGGCGCGGCTGGAGGTCGGCAACGAAAACGGCAGCGACACCGCGCGCCTGTTGTGCGAAGTCGCGGATATCCCCGGCGGCCCTCCGCTCCCGGCGCAGGTCGAGGAAATTTTTAGTGAGGTTTGCAAAGTCAGCGCCCGCGTCGAATACGTCAAACCCGGCGCGCTGCCAAACGACGGCAAAGTCATCGACGAC